>DATLBX010000022.1:0-4682 GCA_035526705.1 Acidimicrobiales bacterium
CTTCGTCGGCGGAGGAGTCCGACGGCGAGAGCACGGGATCCAGCGAGATCGAGACCACGGCGGGTCGCCTGTTCTTCAACGATGCCCTGCCCGCGGGCTTTGGTTACGTGAACAAAGTGGTGGACAAGGCGGCCCTCGCCGAGATGGTCGCCGAGCTGGCCAACCATTGGCCGAAGGCCGTCGTCGCCGAGTCGCTGGACAAGATCAAGGACCTGGGCTTCAAGTTCTCGTCCCGAGCCGGACTGACGATCGCCTTCTCCGACGTGCTCGTGCCGCCCGACAAGGGTCAAATCCTCGCCCGCTACGAAAAGGAAGCGGACAAGACCGAGGCCCAGTTCAAGCGGGGAATCATCACCGACGACGAGCGGCGCCAGAAGGAAGTCGAAATCTGGTCCGCCGCCAACGCGGAAGTCGGCCGAGCCATGGACCGCGAGTTCAAGGCGCTGCCCGGCAACCCGCTGCAGGGCATGTTGGCTTCAGGCTCCCGCCTGAACCCCAACAACCTGAAGCAGATCTCCGGCATGAAGGGTCTCGTCGCCAACCCGCGAGGCGAGTTCATCCCCCGACCGATCAAGTCGTCGTTCCGCGAAGGCCTGTCGGTGCTCGAGTACTTCATCTCGACCCACGGTGCCCGTAAGGGTCTGGCCGACACCGCACTGCGCACCGCCGACTCGGGTTACCTCACGCGTCGTCTGGTCGACGTCGCGCAGGAGCTCATCGTGCGAGAGGACGACTGCGGCACCTCGCGCAGCCTCTGGCTCGAGGACGTTGTCCCGGACGAGGGCGCCAAGCGCTCCTACCTCGAGACCCGCCTCTACGGGCGAGTCCTCGCGGAGGACGCCGGCGGCATCCCGGCCGGCACGACTGTCGGCGACGACGAGCTGGCCAGCCTGCGGGACAACCCCGAGGTCGACCGGGTGAAGGTCCGCTCGGTCCTGGTCTGCGAAGCAGAGCAGGGCGTGTGCGCGGCTTGCTACGGCATGTCGCTCGCCACCCGGGCCGACGTAGAGATGGGTGAAGCGGTCGGAGTCATCGCCGCTCAGTCCATCGGTGAGCCCGGAACTCAGCTCACCATGCGTACCTTCCACTCGGGTGGTATTGCTGGATCCGACATCACCCATGGTCTGCCCCGAGTCGTCGAGTTGTTCGAAGCCCGGACGCCCAAGGGCGCCGCGGTCCTGGCCCGCACCTCTGGTGTCATCCGTATCGAGGACGAGGAGAACGGTCGGCGCATCACGGTCGTCGCAGATGACGGCCACGAGGAGACCTACAACGTGAGCCTCCGCGCTCACCTCGACATCCGCGACGGCGACGAGATCCATGCCGGCGACGCGCTCGTCGAAGGTCCGAAGGACCCGAAGGAGCTAGTCGACATCAAGGGCATCCGCGAGACGCAGACGTACCTCGTCGACGAGGTGCAGAAGGTGTACCGCGACCAGGGCGTGCCCATCCACGACAAGCACATCGAGCTGATCGTCCGTCAGATGCTCCGCCGTGTCTCGGTCGCAGAGCCCGGAGACTCCGGTTTTCTCCCGTCCGAGCGCGTCGACTCCCGCATCTACGCGGAGGTCAACCGCCAGTTGGTCACCGAGGGCAAGCGCCCGGCCGAAGGTCGTCCCGAGCTCATGGGAATTACGAAGGCCTCGCTGGCCACCGAGTCCTGGCTGTCGGCGGCCTCCTTCCAGGAGACGACTCGAGTGCTCACCGAAGCGGCGATCGACGGAAAGTCCGACCAGCTCGTCGGACTGAAGGAGAACATCGTCATCGGCAAGCTCATCCCGGCAGGCACGGGAATGGCCCGCTACCACGACATCGAAATCGACGCACCGGAAGCCGAGAGGCTGTCGTTCTGGTCGTCCGAGGACGATGCTCAGGGTGGCGAGCCCGCCGACCTGGCCGCATGGCTGGCCGGCATCGGCAACGAGGAATCTGACCGCGAGGCTCAGGCCAGCATCGAGGAGACGACCAAATGGCTCGCCGGGAACGATGTTCCCGACGACGATGAGCCCGAGGCTCCGGCCCAACCCGCCGTCTAGTCCTCAAAAGAAACTGAGTGAGAGAGGTCCTGCCGAGGCGTTCAGCTGTACAGCCTTGGCAGGACTTCTCCCTCATCGAGAAGGCCTTCGCCCTTTCGGGCGAGTTGCATCGCAACCAGTTCCGCAAGGCGCGGAACGTTCCCTACGTGGCCCACCTCTGGTCCGTCGCGGCTCTCGTTCTGGAACACGGGGGAGACGATCGCCAAGTCGCGGCGGCGCTCTTGCATGACGCGGCGGAAGACCAGGGCGGCGAGCCCGTCCTTGCAAGGATCGCTGCGGAGTGCGACGACGATGTGGCGCGCCTGGTGCGTGAGTTGTCGGACAGCCTGGCGGATACGACCAGTGGTGAGTCAAAGCAGAGTTGGGACGAGCGCAAGCGCGCCTACATCGCGAGCCTCGCCAGGGTCGATGACCGAACTCTGCTCGTCTCGGCCTGCGACAAGCTGCACAACCTCCGTAGCCTGCTGTCGGACCACCGCGAGTTGGGCGAGTCGGTGTGGACGCACTTCACCTACTCGGACCCCGGAGTGCACTTCTGGTACTACGGCTCGCTCCTCGAAGCGTTCCGCAACCGCATCCCCAAGGCATTGGAAGGCGAGCTCGAGGAAACGCTCGAACGCCTCAAGAAGCGGGTTGCACCGGCCAGGCCGCGTGGATGAAGTACTCGGTGGCGCCGCTGTGGCCGCGAACCTCTGACTCCATCGTCGCTACGACGCTCCATCCGGCGGCCCTGACTCCTTCGGCTGCGGTCTCGAGGGCGCGGTCGAGTTCGCTCTGGTTGGTCGGCATCTCGGCCAGGCCCAGCTCGAAGGCCGGCTTCACCAGTCCGACGAGCTGAGTTCCCCCCTTCGGCACGTCGTTGGCAATCAACTGCGCGGCGACATCACGGAGCTTGAGGCGGGTCACGTCCACGACGACCAGGTCGGGGCGGCAGTTCAGGAGAGCCGGCGTCACCTCGGAGACGTTGGTCTTCTCCAGGTTGACCACCCTTTCGTCCTGCCGTAGAGAGCCGAGGAGCTGGCCGAAACCGACGTCGACCGCGAAAACCTTCGCCGCCCCTCGCGCCAGCAGGGCCAGGGTGAAGCCACCGGTGCAGGCACCGAGATCGACGGCGACCGCCCCAGCGACGTCCACGTCGAATCGGTCCAGGGCGTGCCCGAGCTTTACGACGCCCTGAGGCTCCTTACGAGCCTTGACCACGATCCGGGCGTCGGGCCTCACCTGCGAAGCCGGATTGGTGATCACCGCTCCGTCGACGGTCACCCGGGATTCAGCCAGCGCCAAGTCGGGGTCGTCCACAGCAGGCGTACGCTCGTTGAGCAGGTCGATCAGGCGGATGCGGGCCACCGCGTCGACGGTAGCCCCGCCTTCCGCGGGGGTTCTGAGGCCGTAGTACGATGTCTCGCCGGCCTGGGTGGACTTTGCGCCCGGTCGAGTCAGCTCCGGTTCCTCCCTATCGAAAGACGCATAACAGGCACGTGCCCACGATTCAGCAGCTGGTCCGCAAGGGCCGCAAGTCCCCGATCAAGAAGAGCAAGACCGGCGCGCTCATGGCCTCGCCCCAGCGGCGTGGTGTCTGCGTGCGTGTCTCGACCACCACGCCCCGTAAGCCGAACTCCGCGCTGCGCAAGATCGCCCGTGTGCGCCTGTCCAGCGGCCAGGAAGTCACCGCTTACATTCCCGGCGTCGGCCACAACCTGCAGGAGCACTCCATCGTGCTCGTGCGAGGGGGCGGCGTGAAGGACCTCGGTGGTGTGCGTTACAAGATCATCCGCGGCACCCTCGACACCGCCGGCGTGCGCGACCGCAAGCAGGCGCGCAGCCGTTACGGCGCAAAGCGAGACAGCTAATGCCTCGCAAGGGACCCGCTCCTCGCCGCGAGCTGCACCCGGACCCCGTCTACCGGTCCATCCTGGTGACGCAGATCGTCAACAAGATCCTCACCCAGGGCAAGCGCACCATCGCCGAGCGCATCGTCTACGACGCAATGGAGATGGTCGGCAAGAAGACCGACGGTGAGCCGTTGACCGCGCTCAAGCGCGCCATCGAGAACACAAAGCCCGCACTGGAGGTGCGCAGCCGGCGAGTCGGCGGTGCGACCTACCAGGTGCCGGTCGACGTGCGGCCCCGCCGCTCGAACACGCTGGCCATTCGCTGGCTGGTGGACTACTCCCGGCAGCGCCGAGAGAAGACCATGGCCGAGCGTTTGGCCAACGAGGTCATGGACGCTTCCAATGGCATCGGCCTCGCAGTGAAGAAGCGCGAGGACACGCACAAGATGGCCGAAGCGAACAAGGCCTTCGCCCACTACCGCTGGTAGCCGCCGGCCCGCTCCAGCGGCCGGCACCAAAACACCGCCAACTTCGGTGGCTAGGTGGCGCTCAGCGCCATTGAAGACCCGAAGTTGGGTAGAGAGTTCTCGAGAGAAAGCACCGGATTGATGTCACCCGCCACCACGAACCGAACGACTCCCCTCGAGCGGACGCGCAACATCGGGATCATGGCCCACATCGACGCGGGCAAGACCACGACTACCGAGCGGATCCTCTACTACACCGGCAAGAACTACAAGATCGGTGAGGTCCACGAGGGCGCGGCGACCATGGACTGGATGGTCCAGGAGCAGGAGCGGGGCATCACCATCAC
>DATLBX010000023.1:0-5661 GCA_035526705.1 Acidimicrobiales bacterium
CTTCCGCGTCGTCCTCCACCCCCGGGACAACACCCGGGCGGTCGGCTACCTCATCCGCCTCGATCTGCGGGGGATGCGCACGCCCGAGCAGAGACCCGCCGCGTGGGTGCTGTGGACCGCCCACGAGTGGATTCACTGCGACGAGCAGATGATGCCGATCGAGTCCACGTACAAGGAGCACGGGTTCGGCGTCAACCCGTGGTCCCCGGTCATGCGCTCTCCGGTCCGCGCCGGCTTCTGGCCCGGCGAGGAGGGTGAGGATCTGGTTGCCGGCCACATCGCGATCTGGATGGCCAACGTCCTCCTGATGAAGGAGACGAAGTCGGCGACCAAGCAGACCATCGTCAGCGGCGACGGGGCGCTTGCGGCTCGGAACCAGCCGTCCGATTCCGAGGTCCCGAACGAGATCGCCGACGGTCAGGCAGTCTCGACGGTGGACATGTCGATGGACCTGTCCCTCTTCACGGGCACGTCCGATCACGTGCTCGAGCGACTGGCCAACGACTACGGGATGAGCCTGGCGCAGATGAAGCATCAGGGCGTGCAGTCGGCCGACGCCCGCGAGTCGATGCGCATCCCGCTCCGCGAGTTGAGGCGAGAGCAGCACCCGATCTTCCGTCTCTTCGAGAGGGGCTTCGTCAAGCGCCTGGCCGCGGTCTGCGAGAAGGACGCCGACACGGCGATGCGGTTCGACCCCGAGGGCTTCCGGCTCGACTTCGGCGAGGCGCAGACGCCGATGACCCCGGCCGAGGAAGTGACGCAGTTCGAGAAGGAGCGCGCGGCAGGACTCGACAACACGGTCGAGTTCTACATGCGGCGCAACCCGGACGCCGACGAGGACATGGCCCGTACGGCCATCCTCAAGAACATCGAGGTGGAGACCTGGCGCGTCGGCGAGATGCGCGAGCTCCAGGCGATGAGCGGCGCGATGGGTGCCGAGCAGAACGGCACCCCAGACGATCCCAACCCGACCGCGGGGGAAACAGCGGGGAAGAAGGCAGCGCAGGCGACATCTGCGCAGGCCACGGCGGCCTAGACGCCGGAGGAACACCATGAGCGACGACGAAAACGGAAACCAGCCGCCACCGGAATCACCGCCCCCCGACGCATCCGCCGAGGAGAAGAAGTTCTCCCAGGCAGACGTGGATCGGGTGGTACAGGAGCGCCTGGACCGCGATCGCCGGTCTCGTGGTGGTCAGCAGAAGCCGAAGGCGGACTCCCCGCAGGCGGCGCAGCCGACCGACGACCGCATCACCCTCAAGCAACTCCACGCGGATCTCCAGTCCGAGCGGATCGAGCGCGAGTTCGACCGCATCGCACTGCGAGAGAAGCTGTCGGAGCAGCAGGCCGACGCGCTGAGACCTCTCTACAAGGTCTGGCGCCCCTCGGCGGGTGAGGCGGACGGGGCGGAGTGGCTGCGTGGCATTCGCGGAGCGTTCGGCGGAGGCGCGCCCGCCCCCAACCAGCCCAAGCCGACACCGGCACCACCCAACGCGATCCCCGCCAGCGATGCCGGCGCACCAGCAGCCCCCGTTGCCTTCACCGAGGACACGCCCCTGTGGCAGCTCAAGCCCCAGGACCGCGACCACCTCCGAAGGACGAAGGGGGACGCCTGGTACAACGCCACGCTTCGCGCGCAGCTCAAGGGAACGCGGGTGGTGCTGAAGAAGCCGTAGGCACACCCGAAAGGTAAACCGCTGTGGCCCTTGAAACCACGACCAGCACCCTGGACGACCTGACGAACGCTTCGCTCGTCGAGCCGTACCTCATTCGCGCTCTCTCCGAGCAGCCCGGCCTCTACAAGGTCTGCAAGGAGTTCTCGCTCATCAACAAGCCCACCAACGCGCTCAAGATCCCGAGCGAGACGTCTTGGTGGGGCTCGGCCAACGACGCCGGAGCCGGCGTGGACACCGAGTTCGACGCCACCCAGGCGACGAGCCTCGGCAACACGGCGATCTCGACCGGCACCGTGACCCTGACCTGCGCCGAGTACGGCGTGGCCATCGAGGTCACCGACAACGTCGGCGAGGACTCGGCTGACGGCCTCGACGTGATGATGCGGTTCGAGCAGCGGATGCTCCACGTCATCAGCCTGGCGATGGAGGACGACTTCCTCGCTCTCCTGGCCTCGCTGTCGAACGTGGTCGGCACCACGACCGTGAACATCACGATCGCGCAGTTCCTGGCCGCGTTCCAGGGGCTCCGCACCCGCGGCGTCATCAGCGACTCGACCGTGGCCATCCTGGACAACATCCAGGCGGGCGACCTCGAGGGACTCCTGACCGCCACCTCCACGTCGATGGCGGTCTACGCCCTCACGGCGGACCGGATCCTCAACTGGCAGCCGACCGCCGACAACGGGATGATCAACCGGCTCATCTCGACCTTCCGGGGCAACCCGGTCTACACGTCCGGCCTCACCGACACCGCGAACGCGGGTACGGACGTGGTCGGCGCGACGCTCACCCCGTCCTCGGCGTTCAACGACGCCAGCGGACACACGACCTTCGGCATGGGCTGGAAGCGCCTTCCGACGTTCGAGACCCAGCGCCAGGCCAAGATGCGCGCCACCGACATGGTGATGACCGCTCGCGCGGGCTTCGTCGAGCTGCTCGACGGCTCGGGCACCGCGATCATCACGGACAACTAGGAGGACGCCATGGGACAGCTACAGGGCGGAAGCTCCTCCACCGGAGGCCGACTGGACGGCTCGCTCCAGAAGACCGCACCCACCGCGGCGAGCTTCGCGCTCGGCGCGGGGTGGGGTACCACCGGATCTGCCACCATGCTGACCGGCTCGACCGATCAGCGCGGCCAGATCACCATCACGGCGTCCGGCGCGAGTTTCGCGCAGGCGACGGCGACGGTGGTGTTCACGTTCGCGGACGGCGCGTTCGCGTCTGCTCCGTTCGTGATCGTCACGACCACGAACGACAACTCCATCGACACGGGGAAGTTCACGTGGACCTCCACCACTACGGCGGTGACGTTCACGTTCTCGCTGCTGCCGGTGGATACCAAGATCTACAAGATGACTTACGTCTGCATCGCCTGAGGGAGCAACGCATGGACAAGAAGAAGACCAAGGACGAGCTGGAGAAGGAGATCGCGGACGCTGTCGTCCGTGACCCCTCGGGCGCTGCACTGGGCCACCGCGTGGTGGGTCCGGCGGGACAGATGGTTCTCGGCAAGGGCATCTGCCTGGCCGCGTCCGTCGCGCAGGGCTACTACGTCGAGGGCCTGAAGGATGGCTGGCGACTCGCCGACGCGAAGGAGGAGGCCGCCGTGGCCGCCGCCGCCGCGAAGTCGGACGCGCTGGCCGAGGCCGAGGCGAAGAAGGCCGATGCGCTCGCCGCGTCGATCGACGTCGCCGTCCGGGGCCTCATGTCGGCGAAGGACAAGCCGGAGGCGTCGAAGAAGTAGCAACGAACCACCTTGCAGCTCCGTGCCGGTCCAATCCCGGCACGGAGCGGAGGCTTGAATGGCTGAACCGATCCTGTGGGCCCACAAGGCCGAGAAGCTCCGCAAAATCCCCGCACGCCGCTGGAACCCCGAAGCCGGGGCGATGGAGGAGGCGTTCGACGACGACACGGGGCAGCCCGTCTACGAGAAGATCCCGCAGCGGGGTCACGTCGCGGGCGACTACGACAACCCGGTCCCTTCCCCGCACGCACGCTGGCTCCACGTCCTCCGCCATGACGGCCACGTGGTCCGCGTCCCGCTGACCTGCGCCGCGGCCGACCTCGACGGCGCCCAGCTGACCTCGCAGGAGCGCCGCGCCAAGGCCCGCCACTTCGGCTGGATCCCGGTCGGCTCGTGCCCGCTGGCGATGGTCGAGACCGGCGAGCTCAAGGCGGGCCAGCTCATCGCCAAGGCCATCCGCGGCCAGGAGATGTGTAAGCACGGCTCCTATGGCCCGAACAAGCCCTGCCCGCACTACATCGCCGAGGAAGCGGCCCGCAAGGAGCTGCAGAAGAAGGCGACCGCCAAGCGCGAGAAGGCGCACCAGTCCGAGGCCGATAAGCTGGTGGCCGCCCAGGCGGACCAGACGAAGGAGATCGTCGGCGCGATCACTGACGCCCTGGGCAAGAAGAAGGGCTGATGACCGTCGAGGTCGCCAACTACCGGCCGGCGAAGCTGGTCCCGCTCACGTCCCCGCAACAGGTGCGGGAGGCGACGGTGCGGGACTACAAGCGGAACGCCGAGCGGGCCGGCCAATCACCTCCCATTGAGGTGCTGGAGAAGTTGGCGATCGCCGATTGCGAGATGGCGGACGCGTACATGCGGGGGATCGATCTATCCCCCGCGCGCAAGAAGAAGCCGGTCGAGAAGCCCTCGCGGATCATCCAGCCGAAGGACGACATCGAGGCCAAGTTCAAGGCGGCCCCGGCCCAGCGTGACCGGCCGATGACGTACCTCGACTTCCTCGCCATCAGCACCCGCTGGCCCTACGCGATGGGCCGCATGAAGCGAATCCTCGAAGGCTCCCAGCCGAACCGGGACCCGATCAAGGTCGCCGAGTCCTGCGAGATCCCGGATCTGGCAGTCAAGGTGCTCCGCCTCCAGCGCAACTGGCTCATGCGGAACCGGGACTCGCGGCACAACCCGTTCCGCGGCCTCAACCAGCGCGATGCCCTGCGGCTCTACGTCCGGGCCGTCGAAGACATCTGCGACCAGTCCACCCGTCGCCTCGGCCCGTGGTTGGTGAAATGACCGAGACGCAGGACATCCTGTTCGGGGTCACGGGGCAGTCCCTCGTGTTCGACGCGCCCGAGGGCCGCGCGACCGGGACCCCCGTCGTCTCCGTCTTCGAGAACGAAGCAGGGGACGACACCACGGCGGAGGTCGCCACGACCGGCGCAGCCGCGGTCGAGACCAACCCGAACACCACGCTCGATGCCTCCGCTGCAGCTCTGCAGCAGACCATCCCGCTCACGGCCACCACCGGGTGCACGAGGGGGCGGCGCTTCCGCGTCACCAACGCGACGGGCGAGTGGGAGGACGTCGAGGTCAAGCAGGTCACCTCGGGAGATTCCGTGGTGGTCCGCCTCCCGCTGCAGAACGCCTACGCCTCGGCGGACACCTTCGTTTCGACCCGCATCGCCATCGCGGTGGATTCCACGTGGGTCGCCGACCGGAACAACATCTCGGACAGCCTCGATCCCAACCCGCGCTACCGGGTCCGCTGGCAGTACGTCGTCTCGAGCGTGACCTACGTCCGCTACACCTACTGCGATCTGGTTCGCGCCGCCGGTCAGTACGACGTCAACGGCCTGGACGTCGATCGCGCATTCCCCGGCTGGCTGGAGAACCTCCCCACCTACGACCGCGAGGACCAGGGCGCCAACCTCATCAAGGAGGCGTTCCGTCAGGTCAAGCTCGACTTCTACGCCCAAAAGAAGGCGGACCAGATGGCCCGCAACATCGAGGTGGTCAACGACCTCGTCCTCCACCGCGCTGTGGTCCAGGGCGAGATGGCCAAGGTCATCGCCGGTGGCGGATCGCCCGAGGCGGTGAAACAGGCCCGTGAGCTCTACCAGGCCCGACTCCTGGGCCTGATCGCGTTCCCCAAGATCCCATTTGCCACAGACAGCGGCGGCGCAGGCACGAAGGTGGCCGGCGCTCCGATGTGGAGGAGATAGCCATGCCCGTCACCATCAC
>DATLBX010000024.1:0-3774 GCA_035526705.1 Acidimicrobiales bacterium
CCTCGGCGGAGGGATTCTCAGGGCCGACGCGGAGACGTCAGGAGGTCTCTTCGATCGTCTGGGCCTAGGGCGGGAATTCGCCGAAGCCTTGGACGCGGAGGCAACCTCAGCACTGGGGAAGCGGACGCGTGACGCCAAGCACGCCAAGCGACCCTTCGACCGGGGTGCCAAGAAGGCGCTGGAGCTCTCCCTTCGATCGGCGCTGGATTTAGGCCAGAGTTGGATCGGGATCGGCCACATGGTGCTCGGGCTGCAGCGCGGGGGAGAGCTGAATACGCTCAACGAACATCTACCCGTCGAGGCACAGGGAATCGTCGCCCGGTGGGAAGCGGACCAACAGGCGCCCGCCGAGGTGGACCAGCGGGCCGCGCTGCGGTGGCGCCTTCGCGCGGGCCGGCGCTCGAACCCCCGATCTGACGGAAACGTCGCGCAGGGCTTTACGCAGGTAATCCACGCCGCGCACGATTTGGCGCGGGGTCAGGTCGGTTCGCAGCATCTGCTGCTTGGAATGTTCGACGCCGGCGATATCGCAGCACGGCGCGTACTCGAATCGCTCGGGATCACTAAGGCGAAGGTTCAAGAGGCGGTCGAATTCATCGGCACCGCTGGAACGCTCGATGAACCGCCCCAGCCCGAGTACGAAGTGCGCGTCGGCGATCACGCCATTCGGGTCGACCATCCGGAGAGCCGCGACATGTTGCGCAAGATCCTCGACGACGACCCCGACCTAGCGGAACGCATCCGCGCCGCCATAGAGCGCCGCGCCAAGGAGGCCGGTAAGTAACCTGCGGCGTCGTGCTCGAATTGGTGGGGCTCCACCGTAGATACGGCGACACGCTCGCGCTCGACGGACTGACCGTCTCGATCCCCGCCGGCGTCGTATTCGGCCTGCTCGGTCCTAACGGATCCGGCAAGACGACATCGATGCGCGCCACCATGGGCGTGACCTCCGTCGACTCCGGCGAGATTCGATGGGAAGGCCGCGTCGTCACGCGGGAAGACCGCCTTCGCTTCGGCTACATGCCCGAAGAGCGCGCCCTCTACCCGGACATGTTCGTCGCCGAGCACCTCATCTACTTCGCCCGCCTACACGGCGCCACCAAGGCCGAGGCGGAAGCCCGTGCCGCCGAGTGGCTCGACCGACTCAACCTCACCGAGCGCGCCAACGACAAGATCGCGGACCTTTCCCAGGGCAACAAGCAACGTGTGCAAGTCGCCAACACGCTCATCCACCAGCCCGACCTGATGCTCATGGACGAGCCCTTCTCCGGCCTCGACCCCGTGGGTATCGGCTTCCTCTCCGACGTCCTGTCGGAGCGCGCCGCCGAAGGCGCGACGGTCGTCTTCTCCAGTCACCAGCTCGACGTTGTCGAAAGCCTCTGCTCGCAGGTGGCCATCGTCCACAAGGGCCGACTCGTCTCCGCCGGCGCAACCCGCGAAGTCACCGCCCCCAAGGGCGACAGGCTGTGTCTCGAGGTCCGCGGCGCCCGCCGCGGCTGGGAGCGCCGACTAAAGGGAGTGAAGGTTCTTTCCAAACAGGACGGGCGGCTCGATCTCGAGTTACTCCCCGGGCACGACCCGTCGGCAGTTCTGGATCAAGCCCGCAGGGCCGGGGAGGTCACCGAGTTCTCGCAGGTGCGGCGAAAACTGTCCGAGGTCTTCCTCGACGCGGTCGGTGCCCTTCCCCACGAGGTCGAGGAGGCCGTCGAAGAATGAGCAGCCCTGTTCTCCTGGTTGCGCAGCGCGAGATCACCGGCCGGCTTCGCTCACGCGCCTTCCGCATTTCGACCGCCGTATCCGCCCTCGGCCTGGTCGCCATGATGGCTTTCGCGGGTTACAAGGCCGGCCAGCGCCACGAGTACAAGGTCGCCCACACGGCCGAGGTGTCGGCCCCCCTCCTGGCGCGTATCAAGTCGCTCGAGCCCGTGCTGGACGCAACCGTCACCCCCGTCCCGGCAGAGCACCGCGACGCGGCGCTGGCCCTGGTGCGCACGCACCGCGCCGACATCGCGCTCATCGGTAACGGCGAGATCATTCTCGAGCGCGGCGTGGCCGACCAGGACATCAGCCCTCGCGCCCGCTTCGTCATCGCGACGTCGGAGATCGTGCGTACCCAAGCGGGACTCGAGGCCGCCGGACTTCCACCGGAGGCGGCCGCCGCCGCGCTGGCGTCGCCACCCCCGAAGATCACTCCGCTCGAGCCCGCCCCTCCCGCGCAGCGGGGGAGAGCCGTCGCATTCGCCGGCGTGATTCTTCTCTTCTTCATGATCCAGAGCTACGCGGTATGGGTTTCCACCTCGGTCACCCGCGAGAAGACCAGCCGCCTGTCGGAGCTCCTCCTCGTCAACCTCAGACCTCAGCAGCTCCTCACCGGCAAATTGCTCGGCGTCGCCGTCCTGGCAATCGGCCATGCGCTCCTGCTCGGTGTGTCCGGCCTCGGGGCGCGCACCGTCATCGGCGGCAACGTCCTCGCGGACTTCAACCTGACGGTCGGATCCCTCTTATGGCCGCTGGCCTGGTTCCTCGTCGGCTTCGCCCTGTACGCCTCGCTCTACGCGGCGGCCGGATCGATGGTCAAGACGCAGGAGGACGCGCCCGTCTTCCCGCTCTTCGCCCTTCTCTTCCTCAGCTACATCAGCGCGTCGACTCTTCTCTCCGGCGGGGACCCATCCCTCTACCACCGAGTGCTGTCCTGGTTCCCCCTCACCGCGCCCTTCAACATGCTGGCCATGATCGGCATCGGCGCGGTCAGTACCTGGCACGCCCTCGCCTCCCTGGCCGTTTCGGTGGCGACCGTCCCACTCGTGCTGCGCCTGTCAGCCGCGATCTACTCCGCAGCGATCGCCCGCACCGGCCAGAAGGTCAAGTGGTCGGAGGCCCTGCGCCCTTGGCGCCTCCAGCGCACAGCCGCCTGACCCGCTACTAGCTGTGCACCCAGTGTGACCTTTGGACAAGCTGGTTGACCGGTGGGGGGAAGTGGCATAGAGTGGCGCCAAGTGGTGCGTAGGGGAGGGGCCCCAAGCACCAAAGGGAGCCGGAGTGGCAGATGTCGACCTTGGAGCGCGGAGCGCGGTGGAATTCACCGGCGACTACCGCCACTCGGTCGACCCAAAGGGCCGCCTGGTCCTCCCCGCTAAGCATCGGGATCGCCTACAGCTCGGCGGCTTCCTCACCAAGTTCTCCGGCGGATGTCTCGCTGTCTTCACCGCAACCGAGTACGAGGTCGTGGTGAACCGCCTTCGCGAGCAGGCGCGCAACGGCGAGCTCGGCATCCAGGTCATCCGCCAGGTCGCCTCGTCGACCATCGACGTGAAGCCGGACTCCCAGGGTCGGGTCCTCATCCCGGAGTCCCTTCGGTCGTGGGCCGGCATCGATTCCGACGTCGTCGTGGCCGGGATGTTCAACCACATCGAGATTTGGCCGGTCAGCAAGTGGGACGCGTTGCAAAGCCAGGACGAGGTCGTGGCCGGCGAAGACGCCCTCGCGAGGGCGGCCTTCTGATGACGCTGATCGATTGGTCTCGTGAGAACTCGACCAGCCTCGGACGCCTCGCGTCCGCGGCAGAGAAAACCGGAGTACGGACCATGCGCCGTTCTCCGATCAGACAAGCCCGGAGGGACGGGGGAGTTCAATTCCAACACTCCCACTCCGCCCACTTCTCCTTCTCTTTCGGGCCTGGCTTCACGCGGCGGCCGGGGTACCTACCCCTCCCCGGCCACAGCGGGACTGGCGAAGGGCTTCGGGCCCCCGCCGAGATCGGAGAGCGGCGGATGA
>DATLBX010000025.1:0-21280 GCA_035526705.1 Acidimicrobiales bacterium
GGTGACTGCGCGACGGCTGTCACGCCGGGCGGATCCTTCAAGATCACTCGTCGGATCCCGGGCTGGCGCACCAGCCGCCTGGGCCAGCTCTACAACCCGCTGTACTTCAACGGTGGTATCGCCATCCACGGCGCGCCCTCAGTGCCCGCCTACCCCGCATCGCACGGTTGCGTCCGGATCCCGATGCATTCGGCGCGCTGGTTCCCCGACACCGTGCCGAACGGCACTCCGGTCTACGTGATCGGGGGCTCTCGCGCCGCGGTGCCCTTCAACGAGCCTGCGCCCGGCGAGGCCCCACCGACAGTTCCGCCGGACACGAGCACCACCACGACTTCCGGCTCGACCACGACCACGACCTCGGCCTCGTCGAGCTCGACGACGGTCCCGCCATCCACGACTTCCACGTCGACGACGACTTCGTCGACCGTCGCGCCGACAACCACGCCGGCATAGGCCCTCAGGTCGAGGGGACGGCCTCCCGGTATTCGGCGTAACCGGTCGACTCCAGTTCGGTCGCCAGCTCGGGACCGCCGGTTCTCACAATGCGACCTCCCAGCAGTACGTGCACCACATCAGGCTTCAGTTCCGTAAGGAGCCGCGCGTAGTGGGTGATGGCCAGCACGCCGAGATCCGATTCCGTTGTCGCGGCTTCCACCCGGCGGGCGACCGCTCTCAGAGCGTCGACGTCCAGACCCGAGTCGAGCTCATCCAGCACCGCGAAGCGAGGGCCGAGGACGGCGAGCTGCATCGTCTCGTTCCGCTTTCGCTCCCCTCCCGACAGGTCGACGTTCATCGCCCGCTGCAGGAAGCGCTCGTCCAGTCCTATACGGCCGGCCTCCAGCCGGGCCGAGGCCGCCACTTCGGCCGGATCGCCCCCGCCGGCGCGGCGCGCCTCGGTCAGTACGTCGGTGACGCGTACGCCCGGAACCTCCACGGGGTACTGGAGGGTGCAGAAGAGCCCGGCCTGGGCCCGCTGCCACGCCGGAAGACCCAAGAGCTCCCGACCATCGAGGGTGACGCTTCCGCCGAGGACCTCATAGCCCGGACGTCCGGCGAGCACGTGGGCGAGCGTGGACTTGCCCGAGCCGTTCGGCCCCATCACGGCGTGAACCTCGCCGGACCCGACCTCGAGCTCGATGCCGCGGAGGATCTCCTTGCCGGCGACCGAGGCGCGCAGCCCGGTGATCTCGAGCCTGCTCACGACAGCTCCACCCAGACGTCTCCACCCTCGATACCCGCGACGTACACCGGCACCGGCCGTGTTGCGGGCAGGCACTGGGGTGCACCGGTCTCCAAGGAGAACGTGCTGCCGTGCTTCCAGCACTCGATCTCACGCTCGTCTGCGAAGACCTCACCCTCGGACAGCGAGTAATCCTCGTGGCTGCACTCATCGCCGATCACGTAGACGTCGTGGTCGATACGAACCAGGGCGAGCCGGTGCCGTCCCACATCGAAGCGGCGCGACGTCCCCGACGGAATGTCCTCCAGCGCGCACAAGCGCGTGCGGGTCATCATGCGACTCCCGCGGTCGTGAGCAGCTTGGCCGCGACACGATCGCGTGCCACACCGCGCAGACCTTCGACAGGAAAGCGCGCCAGGACATCGTCGAAGAAGCCGAGGATGATCAGGCGACGCGCCACCTCGGTCGGCACTCCCCGGCTCTCCAGGTAGAAGACCTGGTCCTCGTCGATCGGACCAGACGTCGCGGCGTGGCCGCAGCTGCGCAGGTCGTTCTCGTTGACGATCTCCAGGTTCGGAACGGAATAGGCGGTCGCGTCGTCCGACAGAACCAGGTTGCGATTGGTAAGGAACGCGCTGGTGGCCGAAGCGCCCGGGTTGACGCGGATCAAGCCGCTGTAGACGCTGCGCGACGAGCCGGTGACCGCGCCCTTGAAGATCAGGTCGCTCGACGTGCGCTTGCCGGTGTGCGCTTGAAGGGTGCGGAAGTCGTGCACCTGATGCCCATCGCCGAAGTACGCCGCAACAAGCTGCGCTTCTCCGCCTTCCTCCAACAGGTCCGCGTCGATTCGGAAGCGGGCGTACTCGCCGCCCAACGCGACCGTGCCGGAGACGATCGATCCACCCTGTCCCGAGCGCGCTGTCGTCGAGGCGACCTGCCAGACGCGCGGTCCGAGGTCGGATAGCACGACATGGCGCAACACGGCATCGCGGTCCGCATCGAGCTCGGTGCGCGGCACGACGAGCGCGTTCACGTCGTCCGACAGCCAGACCTCGACGACGGTCAACTCGCTGGCCTGGCCCGCCCGAACAATGGTCCTCGGGAAGCTGGAAGCGCCGTCCTGCCCCGCCCAGTGGACGATTACCACCGGCTTGTCGGCAACGGCACCGGGAGCCGCCTCGACAAGGAGGGGCGACGGCGCCTGCGCAGTGTTGAGCTCCGCGAACACGTCCGGCCCCGAACGATCGAGGTTGGAGGACTCAGCGGACTGGGAGAGATCGCTGAAGCTGATGCCCGCCATCGCGCCTTCGTGGTGAACGAGGTGGCCGTCGTACGTGACCGCCAGCAGCCCGAACTCTCCGATGGCGCCGACGACCGGGAGCGTGGCAGCGCGCTCCGCTTCGCTCTCGGGGCTCGGATGCGCAGCCGGCGGGAAGCGGACGAGGTCGATTTCGGCGACACGGGAGTGGCGCCAGTCCTCTTCCTCGGCCGTGGGCATGCCCCGCTCCGCGACGCGTTCCGCCGCGGCGGCGCGGCGGTCCCGCAACCAGGCGCGGTCGGTCGGGGCCGGAGCGAAGGCGATTGTCGGTGTCGTGGTCAAGTCGGTTGGGTCAGCGGCGCTTCTTGAAGGGTCGGCGGCGGTCGCGCTTGGCTTGCTTCGCGGCTTCTTCAGCGCGGATCGAGTCGCCCGCCTCGGCCAGCAGACTCTCGGCCTGAGCCAGGATGTCGAACGCGGCTTCAGTCAGCTCGGGCTCGTCGAGATCCTGGCTCACCGCATTCGCGTCGGTGCCGCTTTCCCAGGCGAGGTCGAGAGGGCGGGGTGAGTAGGACGCGCAATCCGCAGGGCAGCGCCACGGAGCCTCGGGCGCCAGCTCCAGGCGGCACCGCCGAACCGAGTCGCCGGCGCGCAGCGACCGGCTCTCGAAGTTCTTGCAATCGGTCCGCATGGGCACAAACCGATGGTAGGCGGGCAGGTTGCCCGTCCGAGCCGGGGATCAGGCGGCCAGGAAAGGAAGAACGCAGTACGGCGCGTTCGGGGCATCGTCGCCCTGGGCGGCCCGGCGGGCCAGCGTCTCCTCCAGAACCTCCGCGGGTGACAGCCAGCGGCCGGGGTCCATTCCGCCGGGGCCTGCGTCGAGCAACCCGGCCGGTGGGGGCGTGTATCGCAGGACCTCGAAGCCCCGTTCGTGGTCGTTGGCATAGAGATAGAACGAACCGTCCGGCGCAATCCGGTTCGTCTTGGCCGTCCATGTGTCGGAGTTGGCGAAGCGCAGGTACCCGACCTCGCGCATCGCGGGACCGACGGTGCCCGTCGTCTCGTCCGGCCCAGCGGACAGTCCGATCAATCCGGAGATGTCGATCACCCGAGAGCCGAGCCCGTACCAGCCAATGGTCATGATCGCTTCTTCGGGGTGCATCCGCAGAACATGCGACGTGCATGCCCGGGCCGGGGATTCACCTACGAATGGCGCGAAGAACGCACCAACCTTGACCGGCGCCAGTTCGAGCGGCCCCGTGATGTTGTAGACGTGGAGGCCTCCACCGGGGCAGGTGTTCTGCTGACCGCCGCCGAGTTCATCGGTTATCACCAGATATGTGATCGGCCCCGCGGCGGTCTGGAACGTGACCGGGTCCGACTGGTGGTGCAGCGTGATGGCGGGGTCCGGAATCCATGACAGCGCGACGGGGGCAGCCGGCGTCGTCGTGTCGAGGATGACGGTGTAGTGGAGCGCGGCAACATAGGCGCGGGTGCCGTCCACGTTGAAGGTGATGTCGTGGGAGGACGATGGCGCGTCGTTCACCGCGCCCGGTACCGGCAGTAGGTCGAATACCGACCTGCGCTTCGGCTTCGACGGATCAGCTATGTCCCATATCTCGACCTGGCCGCGGCCGGGGAACTCCGAGTCCGAGTTGTAGAGGAACCGCCCTCCGGGGTGCACGGTCATGTTGTGCGATCCCAGGATGATCGGAAGGAACCCGACGGCTCTCGGCTTCGTCGGATCAGTCACGTCGGCGATGAAGGTGCCGGTCGTGCCGCGAGCGACGCCGAGCTTCTTGTAGCAGTCCCCGCCGGCCCCGCCGTAGCCGTTGTCGGCCGTGTAGGTCGCCAGCCAACGCGAGCCCTGACGGAAGACCTGAACGTCGCCCTGTGCCAAGCCGCATTCGAATTCCCCGACCCCCTCCGGATGACGGGGATCCGTGATGTCGATCACCTGCATGCCGTGGACGTAGGTACCGGCGAAGGCGTAATCGCGCCCCCGGATGGTGGCGAACTCGAGGTCGGTGCCCCGCTGCTCGCCTTCGCTGCGCCATTTGAAACCGGCGACGTAGGTCATGTTGGGTGAGCTGAAGACAGCCACGCTCTGGGCAGGGAGCGTGGAGAGAGTCGCGAGCATCAGGAAACCCGCGGCCAGCGCCGCGATGGCCCGTCTCATCGTGTTCAGGTTATTCGCCACGGGTCGCACGGACCCTCCCCTTCGGGCCGCAACCGACGCTTGCGGCAGCACTAGCCGACAGAGCCCTCCATCTGAAGCTCGATCAGCCGGCTCCACTCCACCGCGTATTCCATGGGCAGCGTCTTGGTGATCGGTTCGATGAAGCCGTTCACGATCATGCTCATGGCCTGGGTCTCGGTCAGGCCCCGGCTCATCAGATAGAAGAGCTGGTCCTCCCCGACGCGGGACACGGTGGCCTCGTGCCCGATCTGGGCGTCCTGCTCCTTGATCTCCATCACGGGGATCGTGTTGGACGTGGACTCGGCGTCGAGAATGAGGGCGTCGCAGCGCACGAAGCTCTTGGCTCCATAGGCGCCCTTGTCCACGTCGACTCGGCCCCGATAGGTCGTGATGCCGCCGTCCTTCGAGATCGACTTCGAGATGATCGTCGAGGTGGTCTCCGGGGCGACGTGATGCATCTTTGCCCCGGCGTCCTGGTGCTGCCCCGGCCCCGCGTACGCGACCGACAGAACCTCACCCGAAGCCTTCGGACCGGCGAGCACCACCGACGGGTACTTCATCGTGAGGCGACTACCAATGTTTCCGTCGATCCACTCCACGTGGGCTTCGGTCTGCGCCAGCGCTCGCTTGGTGACCAGGTTGTACACGTTCGACGACCAGTTCTGGATGGTCGTGTACGTGATCCGCGAGCCAGGAAGCGCGACCAGTTCCACGACCGCCGAGTGCAGCGAGTCGGAGGAGTAGACGGGGGCGGAGCAGCCCTCGATGTAGTGAACGCGTGAGCCCTCATCGGCGATGATCAGCGTGCGCTCGAACTGGCCCGCGTTCTGCGAGTTGATACGGAAGTAGGCCTGCAGCGGCATCTCGCACTCCACCCCCGGCGGGATGTAGATGAAGCTGCCCCCGGACCAGACGGCCGAGTTCAGGGCGGCGAACTTGTTGTCGCCGGGCGGAATCACCTTGCCGAAGTACTTCCGCACCACGTCGGGGTAATCCCGAACCGCGGTGTCCATGTCAGTGAAAAGAATCCCCTGCGCCGCGAGCTCGTCGCGGTTGCGGTGGTAGACGACCTCGCTCTCGTACTGCGCGGTGACCCCGGCGAAGTAGCGCTGCTCCGCTTCGGGGATGCCGAGCTTGTCGTAGGTGCTCTTGATCGCATCGGGCAGGTCGTCCCAGTCGTTGACCTGCTTATCCGTGGGCTTGATGTAGTAGTAGATGTCCTGAAGGTCGAGGTCGGGCATATTGACCGCGAACCAGGGGGCCATGGGCTTGCGCTCGAAATGCCGGTACGCCCGGAGCCGGAAGTCGGTCATCCACTGAGGCTCGCCCTTCCACCACGAGATGTCGCGCACGACGTCCTCGTTGATCCCCTTGGCCGGCTTGTAGACGTAGTCCTCGACGTCGGCCCACCCCAGCTTGTAGCGACCTAGGTCCAGCTCCTGGGCTACAGCCACCTGCAATCAACTCCTCGAGATAATTTAACCGGTCTCCACTGTAACAATTAGCCCTACGGGCTAACGAACAGCTGCCATTCGGCGCCGCGGAAGATGTCTTCTGCCATCTGTTCGGCCAGGTCGGAGGGGTCGTCCGCATCGTCGGTGCCGATGAGGAGGGCGGTTCGGTGTCCCGCGGCGTTGCGGTCGGCGACGACGGGGGCCCACTCCCCTGGGTCGTCGGTCATCACCAACACGGCTCCCTCGCGCGGGAGCGGGGGCCGGCTCACGCCTGCAGGCCGGCGTAGCCCCCTCGGTAGAAAAGCAGCGGGCGCGTCCCGGTCCCCACTCCCAGGTCCTCCACCTCTCCCAGCACGATGACGTGGTCGCCTGCCTCGTACTCAGTGACGATGCGGCACCCGATCCAAGCCAGGGTCCCCTCGAGCACCGGCCCTGCGGGGCACAGGTCGATGTCGTATCCCACCCCGTCGAACTTCTCCGCGTCCTTCGTGGCGAAGGTGCGGCTGAGCCCCTCCTGGTCCTCCGAGAGAACGTTGAGGCAGAACCGGCCAGTCGGCGCGATGCGGGCCCAACTGGACACCCCCTTCCCCGGGCATACGGACACCAACGGCGGGTCCAGCGAAACCGAGGTGAAGGACTGGGCCGTGAAGCCGACGGGCCCGTCGGCGTCGAGCGCGGTCACCACAACTACGCCCGTGGCGAACCGACCGGCGACTTCCCGAAAGTCTCCCTCCTGTATCAAATCCCCGCGCGGGCGCCCCAACCCGTGCTCCTCCGGTGCGTGGGGCCCCATCCCCACGCCCGGCCGTCGTTCTTCATCGATCAAGTTCTACAACTAGCCCTTCGTACGCGGAGGTGACTTGGTCGACTCCGAGGCGCGACGCGGTGCGGCGGGCCCCGTCGAGCAGGCGATCCAACTCGTCGTCGCCGTGCGCCGGGTCGTGGTGGTACAGGACCAAATGACGCGCCCCGGCCTCGCGAGCGACGAGCACCGCGTAGTCGATGGTGCAATGGCCCCAGTGGGACTTCACCTCGAACTCTTCATTCGTGTACTGCGCATCGTGGATGAGCAGGTCGACTCCGTCGCACAACTCCAGGACGTCGTCGGAAACGCGGTCGAGCTCTAACGGGGCCTGGTGGTCGCTGATGTAGCCGATCGAGTAACCACCGATCTCGATGCGATAACCGGCGGTCGCGCCGCAGTGCGGCACCGGCCGGGCCTTGACCTTTCCCCCTGGGATGGCGAAGTCGTCGTCGACTACTTCGTGCCACGTGATCTGGCCGCGAAGGTCTTCGTAGGTGATCGGGAAAAAGGGCGGCGACATCAGGCGGCCGAATGTCTCGCCGAGTCGCTGGCCGTCCTGCGCCGGGGCGTAGATGTCCAGCTTCGCGCCCGGCCGGTCCACCGGGGGGAAGAACGGGAGGCCCTGCACATGATCCCAGTGGAGGTGGGACACAAGGGCCGTGGCTGCGAACGATCCGTCGAGCGGCTGGGTGGCACCGAAGGCGCGGATCCCGGTGCCGAGATCGAGCATCAACGGGATCTCGCCGGCACTTTCGATTACGACCGCCGCGGTGTTTCCGCCGTAGCGCGCGTTCTCGGGAGCCGGGCACGGACACGAACCACGGACGCCCCAGAAACGAACGTTCACGGCGCCGCTCATCGGTTCAGGCCTTGGTGCCGGTGCTGACCAGACCCTTCGTCTGCAGCATGACCTGCAGGTCGTGGGGATTGCTGGCCGAGGCGAGCGCCTCTCGCAGGTTGATCTTGCCTTCCTCGAAAAGCTTGGCAAGTGACTGGTCGAACGTGACCATTCCGTAGTACGTGCCGTCGGCGATGATCTCGTGGATGTCGCTCGTGCGCTGAGGATCGAGGATGCATTCCTGCACCCGGCCGTTGGTCACCATCACCTCGAACGCCGCGACCCGGCCCTCTCCGTCGACCGTGCGGACCAGCCGCTGGCACACCGTGCCTTTGATGGAACCCGCCAGCGCGACCCGGATTTGGTTCTGCTGGTACGGAGGGAAGAAGTCCACGATCCGGTTGATCGTTTCAGGGGCGTCGATGGTGTGAAGGGTGGACAGCACGAGGTGGCCGGTCTCCGCCGCGCTCAGTGCCGCAGCGACTGTTTCCTGGTCGCGCATCTCACCGACGAGAATCACATCCGGGTCCTGCCGCATCGCAGCGCGCATCGCGGAGGCGAAGTCCTGCGTATCGAAGCCGATTTCGCGTTGGTTGATCTCGGCCTTGCCCGCGGGGTGCAGAACTTCGATCGGATCCTCGATCGTGATGATGTGGCATTCCCGGTTGCCGTTGATGTAGTCGATCATGGCGGCGAGGGTCGTGGTCTTTCCCGAGCCGGTCGGACCCGTCACGAGAATCAGACCCCGGTGTTCGCTGGCCAGCCGTCTGATCACTTCGGGAAGTCCGAGCTCCTCGAACGACTGCGCCTTGCCGCGGACCAGCCGCATCACAAGCCCGATAGAACCCCGCTGGCGAAACACGTTGACACGGAACCGGCCCAATCCGGCTACCGCGTGGGCGAAGTCCCCGTCGCCCCGCTCGGCGAACTGCTCTGCAATGTGGGGGCGCATGATTGCCCCGGCTATCCACTCGGTGTCCTCAGGACGGAGCGGCGGCTCCCCCTCGATGACGTTGAGCACACCGTTCACCCGGACGCGCGGCGGCGAGCCCACCTGGAGGTGAAGGTCCGAGCCGCCGCGTTCGACGAGGACTCCCAGGAACTTGTCGAGCGTGGGGTGCGAGGACATGCGAGGTCAAATGGTATCGGCGGGCTTTGCGACTACTTCTGGCGGGACGGCTCGTCGTGCCAGATGTCACCTTCGTACGGCCGTCGCCGCTCCGGGAGGCTCGCCTTGTTCCAGACCATCACTTTGCGCCGGAAGTAGCAGACTTCCTCGCCCCGCTGGTTGAGGCCTTTGGTCTCCACGGTCACGATGCCCCGATCGGGCTTTGACGAGGAGGGCTTGACTTCCAGGACCCGCGTCTCGGCATAGATCGTGTCGCCGTGGAAGGTCGGCTTCTTGTGGGTGAGCGTCTCGACCTCCAAGTTCGCAATGGCAGCTCCGGATACGTCAGGCACGCTCATTCCCAGGACAAGTGAGTAGACGAGGTTGCCGACGACGACGTTCTTCTTATGAACCGTCTCGCCCTCGGCGAACCACTCGTTCGTGTGGAGGGGGTGATGATTCATGGTGATCATGCAGAAGAGGTGATCGTCGTACTCGGTGATCGTCTTGCCGGGCCAGTGCCGGTACACGTCGCCCACTTGGAAATCCTCGAGACAGCGGCCGAACGGCCTGTCATGGGTGGTCACGGCGAGTGACCCTAGAGTCCGCGAAGCCAGCACGGCAGAGAAGCGCTCCACTACGGTCCGGAAATGGCTGACACTTTCATCGACACACCCGCGGAGCGTGCGGAGGATCGCAACCAGCTGATCGCGGCACTGATCCTGGGCGCCGCGGCAATCCTCACGGCCTTCTCGGCGTACAACGCCGCGCTGCTCGACGGGGAAGCCCTTCAGGGCTACACGGAGTCCACTCGCACCCTCAGCGACGCGAACGCGTTCTACGCGCAAGGCAATCAGACCTCTGCCATCGACCAGGCCATCTTCGTGGAGTACGCCTCGGCGCAGCAGTCCGGAAATGCCGAGCTCGCGGAGTACCTGAAGACCCTCATGCGGCCCGAGCTCTTGGAGGCCGTCGACTGGTGGGAGGCGACCGACGAGGCCGTGACCCCGTTCGATGAGCTCGAGGGCAACCCGTACACGCTGTCGGACTTCGAGGAGGCGCAGACACTCGAGGAGGAGGCGGGCACGCAGTTCGACGAGGGCTCGGCCGCTGACGAGAAGGGCGACAAGTTCGAGCTCGCCTCCGTCGCCTTCGCTCTCACGTTGTTCTTCGCCGGTATCGCGACGCTGTTCGGACGCCGCGCCATCACTCTCGCGCTGCTCGCCGTCGGCGCGTTCACGCTGCTGGCCGGCGCGGCCGTGCTCGCTACCGCGTTCTGATCCCCTCGATCTCCAGTTCCCTGCACAACAAACTGCCAAAAAAGGAGCAGCCCCGAATGAGAAGCACTTCGCGTAAACCCCTAGCCCTCGTCGTCGCATTGGCTTTGGCCCTGATGGGCACGGCTTGTTCAGACGACGGGGATGGAGGCGGTGATGGCGACAAAGTTGCGGAAGGGCCCTCAGAGGGCGGCAGCTGGACCGTCATGCACTACTCGATGGCCGATACGGACCTCGAGCCCTTCATGATGCAGGACATCGAAGAAATGGGCCAGGTCGGCTCGGGCGAGAACCTGAACATCGTCGCTCTCGTCGACCGGCACGCAGAACAGACCGACGTCGAGGTTCTCGACGTCGGCGACTGGGTCGGCGCCAAGCTGCTTCATATCGGTGAGGGCACCGCCGAGGTGCTGGAGGAGCCTGGCGACCTGAATCTGGGCGATCCGGCAACCCTCGCCAAGTTCGTGGGCGACACCGTCAAGGCGTATCCGGCGGACAACTACAGCCTGATCATCTCCGACCACGGAGGCACGTGGCCCGGACTAGGCCCGGACGAGGGCGGCGGCGGGTTCGACCTTCTGAACCTCACCGAACTGCAGGCCGGCCTTGAAGCCGGGCTGGAGGCGGGCGGCATCGAGAAGCTCGGTCTCCTCGGCATGGACGCCTGCCTGATGGCGACCTACGAAGTCGCGAGTGCGCTCGCGCCCTATGCGGACCGTCTGGTCGCTTCGGAGGAGAAGGAGCCGGGGCACGGATGGGATTACCGCGTCCTCCAGTCGGTCCACGACCGCGAGGGTGCGACGGTCGATGAGCTCGGAACAGTCCTGGTCGACGGATTCAAGGGCCAGGCGGAAGAGCAGAAGCAGGACGCAGAGATCACCCTTTCCCTGATCGACCTCACCAAGATGGCCGCGCTGGACGAGGCGGTCGCGGCGTTCGGCACCGCGTTGACGGAGCGGGGCCAAGAGGTTGCGCCGGTGGTCGGCAGGCAACTGGCCGACAACCTCGGATTCGGCAAGAGCCCGGACCCGCTGCAGGACCTGCACAGCACCGACCTCGGCCTGCTGGCGGGCGCCATCGGCACCGAGGCGCTGGACGTCTCCGATCAGGCAGACGCCGTCGTCAAGGCGGTCAACGACGTGATCGTCCACCACGTCGAAGGCCCGTCGACCGAGGGGGCCAGCGGTTTGGCCATCTACTTCCCGTCGTCGGCCGAGGTCTACAGCCCCGAGTACGCGAACGTGTCGTCCTCCGGGCCCTGGAACGCGTACCTCACCAGCTACTTCGGCGCAGGCGACGCCATTCCCGCGGAGGAGATCCCGCAGGCGACAAGCGAAGGCGGGGCGGCAGAAACCTCCTTCGACGAGAACGGCCTCAACATCGTCGGCACCTTCAACGCCGGCTCCGTGGAGAATCTGACGGAGGCCGTGATCGATTACGGGCTCGTCGAGGACGACGGGTCGATCACCTACATCGGTGAAGAGCCGGCGGAGATCGCCGAGGACGGTTCCGTCTCGGGTGTCTACGACCTCACGGTTCTGAAGATGACCGACGGCGAGGACGAGGCTTACGCCTACATCTCGCTGACCGTCGAGGAAGGCGACGAGACCGCCACCATCGATGTGCCCATGGCGTACTACGCCGAGGGCGACCAGGAAGGCGAGACATACCAGGACGTCCTGCTCAGCCTCACCTTCGACGTGGAGTCGGGCGACATCATCGACGAGACGTACTACTCGTGGAACGAAGAAGCCGAGACGTACGGCGAGCTCACCGCCGATCCCGAAGGGATCATCGTCCCCGAGCTCCTGAACATCGCCGAGGACGGCACCGAAACGTGGGTGCCGACCAGCGACGTCGGTCTGTACGCCGACCTGCCCAACATCCAGTACGAGTTCGAACCGCTGGAGGCCGGTACTCAGCTTCAGGTCGAGCTGACGGTCTTCGACTTCGGAGACAACAGCGACTCCGTGGGCGCTCGGGTCGAGGTTCCCGCCGCGTAAGCCAGCGACCAATATGGCGGGCGTGAGCCTGCTCGAGCAGGCGGCTGCTGCGGTGGCCGCCGGACAATCGATAGTTGACAGTGCAATCCAGAAGCTGGGCGACGCCGGAGGACCGGACGTTGCCCAGCTTCTGGCCTATGACGTGGCACACGCGTCGGCCGGATTGGAGTGCGCCCGCGCCGGCCTGGAGTACGCGGCGCACGGCGAGGCAGAACATGCGGCCGGCGTGCTGTTCGCGTCGGAGGCGCTGGTCGACCTGACCACCCGGATCGCGGGCCGGGACGCGGAATGGGGCGATCCGACCGAGCCGTGGAACGACATCAAAGCGTTCCTGACCTCGAGCCGCGACCCTGCGTGGGCGGCCGCGCAGGCCGACGCGATCATCTCCGCGCCACGGCACCTCGACGACGACTTTCAGATGGTGGCTGAAAGCTTCGGGCGCTTTGCGTCGGATCGCATCGCCCCGGCCGCGGAGCACGTCCACCGGACAAACGGTGACATCCCCGAAGAGGTGTTGTCGGGCCTGGCGGAGCTCGGAGGTTTCGGGCTGTCGGTTCCGGAGGAGTACGGCGGATTCGCCACCGGCGGGGAGAGCGACTACATGGGGATGGTCGTCGCGACAGAAGAGCTGTCGCGAGCTTCGTTGGGAGTCGGCGGATCGCTCATCACCCGGCCCGAGATCCTGACCCGAGCGCTCGTCAAGGGCGGAACCGAGGAGCAGAGAAAGTCATGGTTGCCGCGTCTCGCGAGTGGGGAGACGCTGGTCGCCGTCGCCGTGACGGAGCCGGATCACGGTTCCGACGTCGCCAACCTCACCGTCTCGGCGGTCGAGGCCGACGGCGGGTGGCGGATCAACGGTGTCAAGACGTGGTGCACCTTTGCGGGCCGGGCGAACGTGCTCATGCTTCTCGCCCGCACGAATCCCGATCGGGCCGAGACGCACCGGGGACTGAGTTTGTTCATCGTGCCCAAGCCCGTGGGTGAAGGCGACGGCTTCGAGTTCACCGACGATCACGGCGGGAAGATGGAAGGACGGGCCATCGACACGATCGGGTACCGGGGCATGCACTCCTACGAGGTGGCGCTCGACGGTTGGTGGGTACCCGAGGACCACCTGGTCGGCGGGCGAGAGGGGTTGGGCCGCGGCTTCTACCTGACGATGGAGGGGTTCGAGAACGGCCGCCTGCAGACCGCAGCGCGCGCGGTTGGGGTCATGCAAGCCGCGCTCGACGCGGCGGTGGCATACGCGCGCGAGCGCAAGGTCTTCGGCCGCGCCGTGGTGGACTACCAACTGACACAGGTGAAGTTGGCTCGAATGGCGGCGGCAACGCAGGTGGCTCGGCAGAGCGCGTATCGAGTCGCGAAGCTGATGGCCAAAGGCGAAGGGACGCTCGAGGTGGCGATGCTCAAGGCCTACGTGTGTCGCGCCGCCGAATGGGTGACTAGAGAGGCGATGCAGATCCACGGCGGGATGGGTTACGCCGAGGAGTTTCCGGTGAGCCGTTACTTCGTAGACGCGCGAGTCCTGTCGATCTTCGAGGGGGCGGACGAAACGCTCGCCCTCAAGCTCATCGCCCGCAAGCTGGTCGCTTAAGCCGCGGGGGCGCCTTCGAACGGGGCGGGGTCGCCGATGCGGGGGATGACCGGGGCCTTCCATTTCGTCATGCGGGCCAGCTCGTTCGCCACCTTCTGCCAGGCAGGGGGGTCCCAACCCTCGGCGGCGTTGGCGATGGTGCCGTCCATCGCCACATGAACGAACGCGGGCGTGCGCTCGATCTGGAAACCCTTGATGACCGAGCGGTCTGCATCGACGAATGTCAGGGTGCCCTCCGCATATGAGCCCAACAGGCTCCGTGCTCGGGCCGCGTCTGCGGTGCAGACCCAGGCCACACGGGTGTCGGCCTGTTGGAAGACGTCGAGGATGCGCGCCGCGGTCGGCAGGATCCGGCGGCCCTCGTCGGTATAGGGATCGACGGCGACGAAGGCGAGGTGGAAGGTGGTGAGCCATGCCGTCAGCGGCTTGGCCACGCCGTTGATCGGCGTAAGTAAAAGGTCGAGCGGCGGATTGGCGGCCATATGGAGGCGCAAGTTAGCGCCGCGGCTCACGGGTAGCGTGACCTCGAGTGCATCCGATCGAACTCTTACGTCACGTGGCCCGCTCGTCACCGGACTGGGCCGACGACTCGGAACTGGCGGCCGATGCCGCGGTCGGACTGGCCGCGCTGTCGCACGATGACCCCGCGGCGATGGTGACGGCCTGCGCCCGTATGCGGGAGCGGCACCCGGACAGCGAGCCGCTACGCCGCGCCTGCGAGCGTTTGCTCGCCGCCGCGGACCCGGACGAAGAGGCCGACCGGATTCTTCAGGAGCTGCATCGAACGGGACGGGTGGAGGAGTGAGCAAGGCGGCACACCGCCGGGCGTCGATCGCGATGAGCGAAGACGAAGTCCGCGCCTTTTTGCGCGAGCGGCAGGTCATGACCGTCGCCACCATCGCGGTCGACGGCCGGCCCCACCTGACGGCCATGTGGTACGGGTTCATGGAGGATGGGACCCCGGCGTTGTGGACCTACGGGAAGTCGCAGAAGGTCGTGAACGTGCGACGCGACCCACGGATCACCTGCCTGATCGAAGACGGTGAGGCATACAACGAGCTACGTGGCGTGGAGCTGCGGGCGATCGCGACCGTGATCGAGGAGCGCCAAGCCGTCGACGCCCTCGGTCTGTCCGTATACGAGCGCTACACCGGCCCGATCGACGACGGAGCCCATGAAGTCGTCCGCGTGATGGGCGCCAAGCGCGTCGCCGTCCGCATCGAAGTGGAACGCACAGTGAGTTGGGACCACCGCAAACAAGCGCTCTGACCGGCGAGAGGGGTGCAGTGGCGGCCGATCCCCCCCCAGTCGTGTATTCGCTTGACCTTCGGGTTACCCGAAGCCGCACGATGACGGCGTGAGCGCAGGCGAACTTTTGACCATCGGGCACTTCGCCCGGATCAGCGGGCTCACGACGGTCGTGGCCCGCAGGATCTCGAGGGGATGCCGCGCTGCTGCGCCGTAAAGGATCCAAGCGGCAACTGGATCTGGCTCTACCAAGGCTGAGGACTCAGCGCACGGGGCCGGACAGAGCAATCGGGGACGGAAGTGCCGGAATATCGGCAGATCGGTCCCCGAATCGGCGGGAAATAGGCTGAGGGGATGTCTGAACGCACGCGTGATCTGCCGCGCCGCTCTTGTTTGTCCGTGCCGGGTTCGAGCGAGCGCTTTCTGGCGAAGGCTCCGACGGTCCCGGCCGACATGATCTTCCTGGACCTCGAGGACTCGGTTGCTCCCTTGGAGAAGGAGGGCGCCCGAGCCAAGGTCGTGGACGCGATCAAGAACCAGGACTGGGGCGACCGGGTCCTGTGTGTCCGGATCAACGCCTGGGACACGAAGTGGACTTATGGCGACGTGATCGAGGTGGTCGGCCGGGCGGGCGAGCGGCTGGAGGAGGTCATGCTCCCGAAGGTTCAGTCCGCGGCCGAAGTGGTGGCGCTCGACCTACTGCTCACCCAGGTCGAGGCGAATTCCGGGCTGGCTCCGGGGCACATCGGCATCGAGGCGCAGATCGAGACGGCGCGCGGCCTGATCGAGGTGGAGAACATCTGCGCCGCCAGCCCGCGGCTCGAGACGATCATCTTCGGCCCGGCCGACTTCGCCGCCTCGATGGAGATGCCGGTGCTCACAGGTGGCGTGCAGATTCCGGAGTACCCCGGCGACCACTTTCACTACGTCTTCAACAAGATCCTCATGGCCGGCCGCGCCAATGGGCTTCAGGTCATCGACGGTCCCTACCTGAAGGTGCGCGACCCCGAAGGGTTCCGCGATTACTGCCAGCGGACGCGGACGCTGGGGTACGACGGTAAGTGGGCCCTGCACCCGGACCAGGTGACCATCCTCAACGAGCTCTTTTCCCCGACCCAGGAGCAGTTCGACCACGCCCACGATCTGCTCGAGGCATATCGCGAAGCCACGGAGGGCGACCGCAAGGGTGCGGTGATGTTCGGCGACGAGATGATCGACGAGGCCTCCCGCAAGATGGCAGTCAAGTTCGTGACGCGCGGCGAACGCGCGGGATTCACCAGATCCAAGGGCTGAGCCCTATTTGGTGATGCCGCCTTTCGTCAGGGCGAGGACGTCCAAAGCCCTGTCCAGGTCCGCCTCCTTCATCAGACCCTCCGACAGCACGAGTTCGCGGATCGGCACGCCCGTGGACTGCGACTTCTTGATCAGTTCGGCCGTCTTCTCGTAACCGATGAACGGATTGAGTGAAGTAGCCACCGCGGGGGAGGCTTCGGCGTAGTTGCGGCAGCGTTCGACGTTCGCCTCTATGCCTTTCACACAGTTGTCGGCGAGCAGGCGCGACACGGATCCGATCAGTTGGATGGACTCGAGCAAGTTGCGGGCGATCACCGGAAGCATCACGTTCAACTCGAAGTTCCCGGCGGCACCGCCCCACGCCACGGTGGCGTCGTTTCCGATCACTTGCGCCACGACTTGGCACACCGCTTCCGCGACCACCGGGTTGACCTTGCCCGGCATGATCGAGGAGCCGGGTTGTAGGTCGGGCAGCCGTATCTCGGCGAGGCCGGCCGAAGGCCCGCTGTTCATCCAGCGCAGGTCGTTCGCGATCTTGTAGAGCGAGACCGCGATGGTGCGCAGGACGCCGGACGTCTCCACGAGCGCGTCCCGGGACCCGTGTGCTTCGAAGTGATCGCGTGCTTCGCGCAGTTCGAGCCCCATGTCGGCGGCGAGCCGCTCGATCACCTGCGCGGCAAAACCGGCCGGCGCGTTGATGCCTGTGCCCACCGCGGTACCGCCCAGGGGAAGCTCGCCCAGGCGCGGCAGCGTGTCGCGGAGCCGCTCGGTGCCGTTCTCGATGGCTTGCGCGTAACCTCCGAATTCCTGGCCCAGCGTCACGGGCGTGGCGTCCATCAGGTGCGTACGCCCCGACTTGACGACTTCCGCGAATTCGTCGGACTTGGCCCGCAGCGCTCCCGCCAATACGTCGAGCGCGGGGATCAGGTTCTTCACGATCGAACGCGCCGCGGCCAGGTGAATCGCCGAGGGGAAAACGTCGTTGGACGATTGAGACGCGTTGGGCTCGTCGTTGGGGCGAATCTCCCGGCCCAGACGCTCGCCCGCCAGGCTGGCGAGCACCTCGTTCATGTTCATGTTCGACGAGGTGCCCGACCCGGTCTGGAAGACGTCGACCGGAAAGTGGTCGTCGAACTGGCCCCGGGCGACCTCCGCCGCCGCGTCGTGGAGCGCTGCGCCCACACCGGTCTCGATGATTCCCAACTCGGCGTTCACGGCCGCGGCCGCGCCCTTGATGGAGGCCAGCGCCCCGATCAGCTCCCGGTCGATGCGCAAGCCCGAGACCGGGAGGTTCTCTACTGCCCGTTGCGTCTGGGCGCCCCATTTCGCCTGCGCCGGGACGCGAATCTCGCCCATCGTGTCGTGCTCCACCCGAAACTCGTCCATCGCAGGGAACGTAGCGGCCCGGCTTGGGGTGCCCAGCCGCCGGAGACCGCGGGCGTGGGTGGGGTCCCACGCTCCGCCGCGGCTGGGTTGGGGTGCCCAGCCGCCGGAGATATCGCCACTCTGAGTGGCCGATTCACGCCTACGGCGACCTTTAGCGGGCAGATGTCACTTAAAGGTTCAGGCCAAGGGTGAAACGACCGATGACGTTCGAGTGAGGGTGGGTGGGTCGACCGCGCCCGCGAGCGGGGGCCAATTCGACGATCTGATGCGAGGCGAGCGGGTGATGCACGCCGCCCGTTGGGTGGCTGCGGTGTTCGCGACCCTCCAGGTCTCGCTGTACCGGACGCTCCCCTACCCCCCCGGAATCCAGCGCATCGGCTACATGCTCGCCGCGGCTGTCGCGGTGTTCAACCTCGTATTGATCGTCGCCAGCCGACACGTGCGCACGGAGCAATCGGCGCGGCTCATGGCCGGGCTGGGCATGGTCGGCGATGCCCTGGTGGCCGTGGGCTTCGTCTGGCTCTACGCCTTCGACTCCACTGCCGCGATCTACTCAGTCCTCTACATCATTCCGCTCGAGGCCGCGATGCGCTTCCAGCTGGTCGGCGCGCTCTCCATCTGGTCTTTCACCGCGGTGCTCTACACGGCGAAGGAGGTCTGGGGCTCGGCAACCTACGGCTACAGCCTCGCCCCGGAGTCCATCTCCTTCCGCATGGGCGTCGGCCTGATCATCTCGGTGATCGGCGGTCTGATCGCCCGAGACCTGTTCCGCCAGCGCGAGCAGGCGGAGGTCACGAAGGTGCGTTACGAGCGCCTGGTAAACGGCGTCGAGGCAATCGTCTGGGAATTCGATCCGCGGACCTTACGGTTCACATTCGTGAGCGGGGAGGCCGAGCGCATGCTCGGTTACCCCGTCGACGACATGTCGAACCCGAGGTTCTGGCTCTCGCACATGCACCCCGACGACGTGGCCCACGTGAACGAGCACGTGCGGATCCTGACCCGGGCGGGCGGCCAGGACGACTGCGAATTTCGCTTGGTCGCAGCCGACGGTCACAGTGTGTGGATCCACGACGTGGCGGCCGGCGAACCGGGCCCGGACGGGCGACCGGAATGCGTCCGCGGGATCATGGTCGACGTCACGGAGCGCAAGCGGGCCGAGCTGGCGCTGCTGGAGAGCGAGCGCCGGTTCCGCACCGCTTTCAACGGCGCCGGCACCGGTATGGCGCTGGTGGGGATCGACGGACGCTTCCTGCGGGTCAACGATGAGATGGTTCGACTGACGGGCTACTCCGAAGAGGAGCTCCTCGAGCGCTCCTTCATTGCGATCACCCATCCGGACGATCAAGCCGCAGGGCGGACCCAGATCAGGCGGATGTTGGCGGGCGGACAGCGCACTTTCCTCGCTGAAAGGCGGTACGTGCACAAGGCGGGGGCCGACGTGTGGGTTCTCGTCAGCTCGTCTCTCGTGACCGACGACGCCGACCGACCCCTCTACTTCATCAATCAGATTCAGGACATCACGGAGCGCAAGCGAGCGGAGGACCTGCTCGCGCACCAAGCCCTGCACGATCCGATGACGGGCCTGCCGAACCGCACCCTGCTTCTCGACCGCCTGGACCACGCGCTGGCGCGCTGTCGGCGCACCGGGCAGCTGGCCGCCGTGCTGTTCATGGACCTGGACCGCCTGAAGCTCGTCAACGACTCGATGGGACACGAGGCGGGCGACACGTTGCTGAAGGGGGTGGCGCGCCGGATCGAGACCACGCTGCGTCCCCAGGACACGGCGGCTCGGCACGGGGGCGACGAGTTCGTGATCGTGTGCGAGGACCTCGAATCCGCGGAACAGGCCGTCGCGATCGCGGAGCGGGTCGGGTCGGTGCTGGCCGAGCCCTTCGCGTTGCCGTCCGGCGAGGCGTACGTGACGGCGAGCATCGGCATTGCCATCTCCCGAAGTAAGGGCGATACGCCGGAGTCGCTGCTACGTGATGCGGATGCGGCCATGTACCGAGCCAAGGAAAAGGGCAAGGCACGCTACGAGCTGTTCGACGACCTCCTGCGGCAGCGGGCCGCCGACAAGCTGCGGATGGTCAACGAGCTCAGCCGGGCGCAAGAACGCAGTGAGTTCGAGCTGGTTTACCAACCGACGGTCGACCTGACCACGAATCGCTATGTCGGCGTGGAGGCGTTACTGCGGTGGCGGCAGGGGCGAAGCCTCGTTCCACCCCCGGAGTTCCTCCACCTCGCAGAAGAGACGGGGCTGATCGTTCCCATGGGTCACTGGGCCCTCGAGACCGCCTGCCGCCAATTGGCGGAGTGGAACACCGAGCGTGTCGAGGCCGCGGAGCCGCTGGCTCCCCTTTGGCTGAGTCTGAACGTTTCGCCGCGTCAGCTGGCCGCGCCGGGTCTGACCGGGTGGGTGCGTGAAGTTCTGGAGAGGACCGGGGTCCTCGGCGAGTGGATTCGGTTCGAGGTGACCGAGCAGGCTCTGGCCGGCGGGGCCCGGGCTCTCGACGTCCTGATCGGGCTGCGGGACCTGGGCGTGGGGGTGTTCGTCGACAACTTCGGCACGGGGTACTCCTCACTGTCGTTCCTGAGGCAGTTCCCCTTCGATGGGATCAAGGTGGACGGCGCGTTCATCTCCCGGGTACACACCAACGACGCCGACTTGGCGATCGTCCGAGCTGTCGTGGAAATGGCTCGTGGGCTCGGCGTGCGGACGGTCGCCGAGAACGTGGAATCCGAGGAGCAGGCCACGCTCTTGGCGCGGGCGGGCTGCGACGAGGCGCAGGGCTACTACTTCTACGTGCCTTCCGAGCCGGAGTCTCTGGCCGCCGTCCTGGAACGGGGGCCGGTGCTGCCGCGCCGCGATGGGGCCGCGAACGTGGGGAGCACCATCCGGCTGCCCTGAATCGGCAGGGTTAGGCGTGGGTAGAGACGCCCTATGGCGGCGGCGGTCAGACCTCTGAGGGTCACATTGCAGGACATGGCCGCGCTTCCTGAGGCTCGCCACTGTCTCGCTGACTGGCTGGGGCAGGTGCGGATGGGCGAGAACGTCAAGGCCGATCTGGTCACGGCTGCCGGCGAGTTGTGCGCCAACGCGGTGCGTGCCGCCACGACCAGTGCGGAGATGACGGCCCGGGTTGAAGCACACTCCGTGGTGGTCGAGGTGGTCGACGACGGTGAGCCGGCCGACATCGAGTTGCCCGAGGAGCCTCCCCCCAGTCACATGGAGTCGGGCCGCGGCCTCTACCTGGTCAGGCAGCTGGTGGATGTGCTTTGGATTCGGCAGCTTCCGGAGGGCCAGGGCACCAAAGCCTCCTTCGCGAGGCGGTTGGACGCCTGAGCACTCGGGTACCTAAGCCCTATGGGATTCGTTGAATTGATCGTCACCGGCCTGATCGTCGGCGCCGTAGCGCGACTGTTGCTGCCCGGGCGCCAACCGATGGGCATCATCCTGACCCTGCTCGCCGGAATCGTCGGCTCCCTACTCGGGTGGTGGGCCGGAAACAACGTCTTCCACGCCGACGTGGCGCGGCACCCCTGGTTGTGGGCCATCGCAGGCGCGGTGCTGGTCGTTCTGGTCGTGACGAGCGCGACCGGCCGCCGCGGTCGCCGCTGGGGCTGGCGCTAGCGGTC
>DATLBX010000026.1:0-27273 GCA_035526705.1 Acidimicrobiales bacterium
GAAGCGCGCTTTCCACCGCTTGTCGATAGCCGCGTTGAGGGGCTTCCAGTGATCACGCGCAGTGCGGCCGTGCGGCGTGAGGTGAACGAGTAGGTCGCGGTAGCGCGGCTTGGCGCGTGTTTCGCCGGGAGCGGGAGCAAACGTGAGATAGCGCCACCACTCCAGGTGATGCAGACGCGACTTGATCGCAGGCTCGGACAGGCATGCCATCGCTTGGAGGTCTCGGACCGGCGTTCCGTTCTCGCCGATGTAGCGGATGAAGTTCGTCCACATCACCTGCGAGGTCAGCCACGGCCCAGGCCACTCGCCCAGCCCACCGCTCCGCGCGACCGTCGTGATGTGCGGCGCCCGTTGCTCGTACTCGTTGTCGAATTCGATCGTGTATGCCACAAGGGCTTGGGAGAGCAAGGCCGAAAGTGGCAGTCGAGTTGGCACAGACAGAACGCTATGCACCCAACCGCCCGAACGCCCAGCGGCTGTGACCGCGGCCCCCCGCCGTCGTGCTGGCGCCGATGGGTCCGAAAAGACGGAGCGCCGTTCCGGCCGCGCCGGTGGCGGTGTCGGGATCCACACAGGCGAAGTGATCATCGGTGCGGTCGGCAGCGAGCACCATCGCCAGTTCCCCGCTTTGGGCGAAGCCGTGAACCCGCGGCACTTCCGGGGACCGTTAGGCCGAAATGACGGCACGATCGTCCCGAGATGGTCGAATCCCGGGAGCCGACCCGAGGCTCTGTCACCAGGGGTTCGTAAGGTCTCTCCCGATGGGTGGCTCGCCGGTGTCGACTACCATCGTCCTCTGCTGTAACTGCGGTGAGGTCGAGTGCCTCCCGCCTTCTGCCCCGAAATTCGGGGCCCCGGGTATCCCGGGTCCAGAGGAGAGAAGAGGTCGAATTTACCCATGAGGCCCTATGAGGTCATGGTCATTCTCGACGCCGGCCTTGAAGAGGAGCAGATCAAGGGCGTCCTCGATCGCACCACAGGTCTGATCACGTCCCAGGGGGGAACCCCCGGGCGCATCGACAGGTGGGGCAAGCGTCGTTTCGCCTACGAGGTCAATCACCGCCAGGAAGGCATCTACGCCGTAGTCGAGGCGCAGGCCGAACCGGCGATGATGTCCGAGGTCGACCGGATGCTGCGACTCGCTGATGAGGTGGTCCGCCACAAGGTCATACGCATTCCCGACGCAGTCGCCGCCACCGAGCGGCCGCTGGCGTCGGAGAAGCTGCGCCGCGGTGCGGACCCGGGCGAGGGGCGCGAAGCCCCCGCCGGCGATACGGGAAATGGAGATAAGTAGATGTCAAACGGAAACAGCGTGAGCCTTGTCGGCAACGTCACCCGGGACCCCGAGCTGCGGTTCACCCCCACGGGTCAGCCCAACGCGAACTTCGGTCTTGCGGTGAACCGGCGTTGGCAGAACCGGCAGAGCGGCGAATGGGAGGAGCAGGTTTCCTTCTTCGACATCGTCTGCTGGGGCGACATGGCCGAGAACGTGGGTGAGTCCCTTACGAAGGGCAGCCGCGTGTTGGTCAGTGGCCGGCTGCAGCAGCGCAGTTGGGAGACCCAGGGCGGCGAGAAGCGCTCGAAGATCGAAGTCGTCGCCGACGAGGTCGGCCCCAGCCTCCGCTGGGCCACCGCGTCGATCACGAAGGTCGACCGGCGCGGCCCGGACGGTGCCAGTGGCGGCGGTCAGCAGAACTACAACCAGGGTCCGGCCGCAGGAGCCGCTCCTGCAGGTGGCGACCCGGGCTACGGCCAGGACGAGGAGCCCTTCTAATGGCGCGCGGATCCAACCGACAGAACGACAAGCCCCGCCGACCCAGGCCCGAGCGCGAGCGCCGCGGCGCGAAGCGCAAGGTATGCATCTTCTGCCAGGAAAAGTCGCTGTGGGTCGACTACAAGGACGTCGGCGTGCTGCGCCGCTTCGTTTCCGACCGCGGCAAGATCCGCGCCCGGCGCGTCTCCGGTTGCTGCCAGCAGCACCAGCGGGAAATGGCGGTCGCGGTCAAGACCGCCCGCGAGCTGGCCCTGCTTCCGTACACGCAGCGCACGCTCAGCGAGCGCGGCAGTGGCGGGGGCGGTCGAGGCCGCGGTCGCGATGGTGAAGATGGCGACCGCGGAGATCGCGGTGATAGGGGTGACCGTGGCGGAAGCCGCGGGCCGCGCCGTGAGACCGAGGTCGACCCGCTCGACGCCGAGCTAGCCGCGGTTCCGACGTCGTTCGATGAGGCCGACACCCCGGAGATCCCCGAGGGCCCGGCCGCTGAGGACGTGTTCGGAGGAGGCGCCACCGTCGGCGCCGAGGACGGAGACGACGACTGATGCGCATCGTTCTCCGCGAAGACCTCGAGAAGCTGGGCAAGAAGGGCGACGTCTGCGAGGTGGCCGATGGCTACGCCCGCAACTTCCTGATCCCTCGCGGCCACGCAATCGCCGCCACGAAGGGGATCGAGAAGCAGGCGACGGCCATGCGCCGCTCCCGCGACGTCCGCGACACCGCCGACCGCCAAGCCGCCGAAACCGTGGCTAGGCAGCTGGTGGCGCACACCGTGCAGATCTCGGCTCGCGCCGGGGCCGAGGGCAAGCTCTTCGGGTCCGTCACCACGACCGAAATCGCCGAGGCGGTCCTGGCTCAGACGGGGGTCGAGCTCGACCGGCGCAAGCTGCACCTCGACGAACCCATCCGGTCGGTCGGCACCCATGAGATGCCGGTCCGCCTGCACGCGGATGTGCAGTTCACCCTCACCATCGAGGTCAGCGCCAGCTAGGGGTTCCTGACCTGTCACCAGGCGTGCGTATGTTCGTCTGGTGAGGTCAGGGTCTACAGGTCGTCCACAGGTTCCACCGCTAGGTCTGGGCAGAAATGCACAGGTTGGTGCCCTTTCCCCCCACAGGCCTGATGCCGGAAAGTGGGAACCGCCCATGGTCCAATCCCTTGAAGACGCGCGCCGCCGCACGGCCCAGGGTGGACGGGTCCCCCCGAACGACATCGACGCCGAGGAGTCGCTCCTCGGGGCCATGTTGTTGTCCCGCGACGCCATCGCGGTGGGTGTCGAGACCTGCAAGCAGGACGACTTCTACAAGCCCTCCCACGGGCACATCTTCGAGGCGATCACCGGGCTTTACGCGGCCAACGAACCGGCCGACGTCGTCACCGTCTCCGACGCCCTGCGGCGTGTCGGTCTGCTCGAGGCGTGCGGGGGCGAAGCGGCGCTGGTGGCCCTGCAGGTCCGAACGCCGGCCACCAGCCGCGCCGAGGCCTACGCGCGCATCGTCGAAGAGCACTCGCTGCTCCGACGGCTGATCGGAGTCGGCTCCGACATCGCGGAGCTGGGCTACTCCCTCCCCGAAGACGTCACCCGGGCAGTCGACGAAGCGGAAACGATGGTGTTCAACGTCGCGCAGCGGCGCGTCGCGGACAGCATCGTGGCGCTGCGAGATCTGCTCTTCGACGTTCAGGACCAGCTCACCATTCGGGCCGACCGCGGCGACGCGGTTACCGGTGTGCCCACCGGCTTCATCGACCTCGACCAACAGTTGGCAGGACTTCAGCCCGCCAACCTCGTAATCGTCGGCGCCCGGCCCGGAGCCGGTAAGACGTCGTTCGCGTTGGGCATGGCGGCCCACGCTGCGGTGGCGGCCAATGTCCCGACCGCCTTCTTCTCGTTGGAAATGGACCGGCTCGAGATTGCCCAGCGCCTCGTGTCTGCCGATGCACGCGTCGACTCGTCGAGAATGCGCAGCGGCAAGTTGCACGACTCCGACTGGCACAAGATCGCGGCCTCGATCGGGCACCTGGACGCCGCCCCTCTGTACATCGACGACAACCCGATGTGCACGGTGATGGACATCCGAGCCAAAGCCCGCCGGCTGGCAAGTCGGGAGCAAGGCCTCGGCCTCGTCGTGGTCGACTACCTGCAGCTCATGTCGGGGCGAAATGGCGCGGAGACGCGCCAGGTGGAAGTTTCGGAGATCAGCCGCGGCCTCAAGATCCTGGCCCGCGAGCTCAAGATCCCGGTAGTCGCTCTGTCCCAGCTGTCGAGAAACCTGGAACTTCGAACCGACAAGCGGCCCATGCTCGCCGACCTTCGTGAGTCGGGGTCCATCGAACAGGATGCGGACGTCGTCATGTTCTTGCACCGCCCGGAGATGTACGACCACGAAACGACCGACCGCGGTATCGCCGAGGTGATCGTGGCCAAGCACCGCAACGGTCCGACCGGCCTGATCAAGCTGGCCTTCCTCGAGCAGTACACCCGCTTCGTCAACATGGCCAAGGACGCCGCCGCCTGACGCGTTAGACCTGGACGGTGCCCGAGCCCAGGAGCTTCGAGGTCGGACAGGTACTCCTCGCTCGGGAGGTATGGAAGGGCTACCTCTGGCGAGCACGGCCTGTCATTTGCGTTGCGGACTCGGACGGCCTCCTGGTCCATTGGGAACCCACGGGTACGCCCTACATCGTGAGTACCAGCCGTGGATTTCCAGAGCGCGAAGGACTCTCCGCCTCGAACCGTCAGGTGGAGTCATTGGCGACCTGCAACTGGAACTACACGAGAGGGTCTTTCGGAGGCTCGAAGCTCGCCTTCGTCGCCGCTGACTCATGGTCGAGCGTCGAGTTGACCTGGTCGGGAGACGGGAGGTTCGTGCACTGGTACGTGAACTTCCAACTGCCGGCCGACCGGCACGCATCGGGATACGACAGTCTCGACCTCGTGATCGACCTGGTGGTGGAGCCTGACGGATCCTTCTGGTGGAAGGACACGACCGAGTTCGAGCAGGCGCTGGACAGCGGTGTGTTCCCAGAGTCCTATCGCGATGAGGTGCAGGCCGCAACGGAGGAAGTCATGACCTTGCTCGACTCTCGCAGCGGGCCGTTCGATCCGAAGTGGCTCGAGTGGCGACCCCCGAACCACTGGCCGCCGACCGTCTTGCCGGATGGCTTAGACGCAGGCCTGGCCAAACCCGCCGGCGCCGTAGAGGTCTAGGGCGAAGGCGGGTCAGAGGGCCACGCGCTCCAGGAGGCGGTAACTGACGTACTCCTCGGTCGCCTTGTAGCGCTCGAAACCCAACCGTTCGAGAACGGCCTGGCTCTTCAGGTTGTCGGGGAAGGTCCCGGAATAGAAGTCCACCGCGCCCTGCTCCCGGCGTGCGTAATCCATGAGAGCCCGGCACGCCTCGGTGGCATAACCCCGTCCGGTGCGTGCGAGAGCCAAGCCGTAGCCCAGCGCAAACCCGTCCGGCGACTGGGCCAAGAGTTCCTCTGTTCGTCCCCGCGCATACGAGAGATGGGAAACGGTGACGTGACCGATGAGCGCGCCGTCCAACCAGATCCCGGGCTTGAAGTCCCGCTCGCGGAGGGTGCACACCCAGGCGATGACATCCTCGACCGTGTGGGGCGGCAAGGTTTCCTCGCCTCCGAATTCGGTCAGGTGTTCACGGTTGCTCAGTGCCCAGTCGACAAAGGTCTGAGCGTCGCCGGGCTCCAGCTCCCTCAATACCAGGCCCTGCACCGGTGTCGCCAATTCAAGGGGCGGACGTTCCGATTCCGCGGCCGAGTGGTTCATCCGGCGAAACTCTTGACGGCCCGCTTGAGCGGGCCAGCGAGGTCGCCGTTGCTGCCGATTTCGATTTGCTCGAGACCGAGCCACGTCGCCAGTTCCCCGACTTGCAATCGGAGCGCGTCCACAACTCTCTTCTTGTCGCAGCCGGGTTCGAGGAAGGCACCGGGGACGAGCAAAGTCTTGTGGGCCCGGTCGGCCTTGAGGTCGACCCTCGCCACTATCGCGTCTCCCATCAGGAACGCGAGGACGAAGTATCCGTAGGCCCGCTTCGGCGGCGGAACGTAGATCTCGAACGACACCCTGAAGCCGAAGATCCGCTCTGTGCGCTTGCGCTCCCAGATCAACGAGTCGAAAGGCGACAGCAGCGCATGCGCCTCACACGAACGCGGCACTTTGGCAGCCGCGTTCATCCAGCCCGGGTCCTTCCAACCCTCGACGCGCACCGCCGCCACCGCACCGGCTTCCGCCAACTCTCTTAGTCGGGCCTTGGTCGTCGCCACGGGGAGCCGGTAGTAGTCGGCGATGTCCTTCGCCGTGCCCACACCGAGGGCGGCGGCGGCCCGTCGCACCAGCTCGCGGTGCGCGTCCTCCTCGCTGGGCGTCGGTGTGGCGAGCACGTCGGCCGGGACGACCCGCTCTGCCAGGTCGTAGAGGGCCTCGAAGTTGCGGCGGCCCGCGACCGCCAGATCACCGACATGCGCAAGGTGGGTAAGTACGTCCTTTCCCACCGACCACCGCCACCACGCGATCGACGACTCGGCATACTTCGTCTGACGTTTCTGCTCGCGCCCCGAATCCGCGAGATCGGTCCACGAGAGCGGACCCCGCTCCCGGATCTCAGCGAGCGCGGCGTCCACATACCCGGGGCGCTTCGCTTCGATGGCCTCGCGTGTGGGCTCCCACGATTCGCGTCGGTGCCGTTCCATGCGCCAACGCATCAGGCGGTGATGGTCGACGGTCAACAACGACGCGGCGTGGCCGTGATACTCGAAGAGGTCGTGATCCCGGTAAGCCAGCGCGTCCAACAAGTTGGTGTCGTAAGCCCCGAGGCGAGCGAAGTGAGGCAGGTAGTGACTTCGCACCAAGACGTTGACCGCGTCAATCTGTACGACACCCAGCAGCCGTGCCACATTCCGCACCGCCGCCTTGCCGGCAGCCTTCGCGCCCGCGCTGCGAGCCTGCGTCAGCCCTTGCGCGCCAAGGGCGAGGCTTGTGGCCTCGCCCTTGGAGAGTTCGATTATGGGGAAGCTAGCGCCTCCGCGTTGGTCAGTCCCTGCCCGCGCGGGCCGGCGTGAACCGGACGAACAGCACCAACATCAGACCCAGCAACAGGGTCATCAACGCGCTGAAGAGAAGCGTCGAAGTGGCAAGCCCGGTTCCGGCCAGCCCGCCCGCTGCGGTACCGGTCTCCAGGCCGTTGCCCGTGGCGTTGTAACCCCGGCGTGCCGTCCCGCGACTCGACGTCAACAGCCCGCGGGCCTTCGCCGCGGCGTCGAGGCGGGCGGCTTCGAGCTCGGCTGCGGTGGGTTCAGCCGCGCCGCCGGGCGCTGCGACTCCCGGGCCAGCTGCCCCAGGCGTGCCGGCCGTGGGCGAACCGCCGCCGGTGGGTCCGTTAACAGGAGATCCCGGCGACGGGCTACCCGTCGGCGTCCCGGGACCCGTGGGATTTGCCGGCCCCCCAGGACCTGGGGTCGGGGTCGGGCCGGTGGGAGTGGGGGCACCCGGCGTCGGGCCCGTGGGCGCCGGTTCGGTGGGAGTCGGCGCGTCGGGCTCCGTAGGTGTAGGAGGAGTAGGTGTAGGAGGAGTAGGTGTAGGAGGAGTGGGTGCCGGCGGTGTGGGTGCCGGCGGTGTGGGGGTGGCCGGAGGCGTAGGTGTCGGACCCGGCGGAGCCGCTGGGGCGATCACGTTGTTGGTGAGCCGCACCGTGCAGGTCACGAAGCCTCCGCCTCCGTTCCCCGATCCGACGCACTGACGCACTGTCACGGGGAACGCAGCGCTCTGGGTCGACGCGGAGTCAACGGTGCAGCGCACTCGCAAGGTCGCGCCGCCTCCGGTGCCCGCCTCGTTGCACTGAGTCACGGTGGCGCCGGTTGTGTTCGCGGGGAACGGGGTGCACTGAGTGGTCGGCTCCGTGCCGCCGCCGGTTCCGGCGGTGTTGCACTGATTCACCGTGGCGGGGGCAGTGGTCGCCGAGCCAGTGATGTTGTTGGTTATGTCGACCCGGCACGTGACGGTGCCGCCGCCGCCGTTGCCGGACCCGTTGCACTGGTCGACGCTGGTGACGACGTCACTCGAGTTCAGGGGAGTGACGGTGCAAGTGGGGGCGGCGTTCGCTGCGCCGTGGCACTCGCGGACCGTCATGGTCGAACTGGTGACACCCGTCGCGAGGTTGATGTTGTTGGTGACGGTCACGTCGCATTCGACGGCCTGGCCACCCACGTTGTCGGTGCCGTTGCAGTGATTCACCGCGACCGGGGCGGCCACGGGGGTCGGAGCGGTCGGAGCCGGACTACCTGTCGCTTTGGGAGTGGCGGCCTTTTCGGCCGCGCTGGTGCGCCGGATGGCGTCGCGCGCCTCGACTGCGGCCACCAGGGCAGAGGTGCCGGGCACGGCGTCGGTCGCGTCGGCAGAGGCCGTGGTCCGACGTTGCAGCGGGGCGGTAGGAGCATCGGCTGCCTCGGACGATGCGGCGCGCCTCTCAGCGCGCGCCAAGGTGGCGCCCTCGGCGGTCTCCGCTGACGCAGGCGTTCCGAAGGCGCCCCATAGAAGCACCAGAAAGAATCCGAAGAGCAGACCGACGCCCGCGACGCGCGGGACTCGGGGGGACGTCACAAGGACGTCGCTGGGCGGGCTCTGGACCACACGTTCCTCTTTTTCATTCAGCTGGGAGCGACTGTGTTTTCAGAACTCACCTAGCGGGGTTACCAGGATACATCGGGGTACTGGCTGGCCGGCTGCACAGTGGAACCAGATAACAAGTAATTTATTTCTAGCAAATGCTATCGTTTGACGGTGGGCCGCGCGCGATGGAGCTTCTTGACCAACCACGGTCGCGCCCTCCTCTTCATCTCCGCGCACCCCGATGCGCGCCTCCGGGATCTGGCCGAGGTCCTAGCGGTCACGGAACGCACCGCCTACGGGATCGTCGTGGACCTCACAAATGGCGGCTACGTGGTCAAGCAGCGCGAGGGGCGCCGGAATCGCTACCTCATCCAGGAAGACGTCCCGCTGGTCGACCCCCTCAGCCGGCAGCGGACCGTCCGGGAGCTACTCGACGTGCTCGGTGAGCCACCAAGCGAAGGCGCTCGCGCTGAGTGACCTCCCTCGGCGCTCTCGGGAGGCCGGCGAGGGCCTTTAGCCTGACCCGGTGGCGCGCTGGTACCTCCTTCTCTTTGCCATCTCCACGGGGTGGGGAACCATTCCCCTCATCCTCCGGGAGGTCGACGTCGCCCCGTCGACAATCGCCTTCGCCCGGGTCCTGGTTGCCGCGGCGGGTCTCGGGGCAGTGCTGCTCGTTCAGCGCGGCGAGCGCACCTTCCCGCGCCCGTACAGCGTCGAGCCGATTCGCTGTCTTGCTAATGGCGCGCTCTTGGCAGCCCACTGGTTCACCATGTTCGTCGCCTTCGATCGAGCCCCGGCCGGAACGGTGATCCTCATCATCTTTCTCGCCCCGGTCGGAGTCGCGGCGATCGCCCCGCGCCTCCTCGGCGAACATCTCTCGACGGCCATCGTCGCGGCGGTCGCTCTCGGTCTGGTCGGAGTGGCCCTGATAGCGGGTCCGGCCCTTGGCAATGCCGACCCCGGGGGTCTCGCCATGGCCGCCGCATCGATGACCCTTTTGATTGCGCTGAACCTCGCGTCCAAACCTCTGGTCGCGGTGTACGGCGGGCTGAGGCTCGCCTTCATGGAGACAGCGGGTGCCGCGCTGTTTCTCGCCCCCGTGGCAGTCGTCCTGCACACGGGCTCACTGGCGACCGGGTGGCCCTGGCTCCTCCTACTCGGGTTGGTCCACACCGCATTCGGCGTGACGATGTACCTCTCCGCGTTACGACACCTTCCGGTCACGCATGCGAGCATCCTGACCTACCTCGAGCCGGCTTCGGTGGTGGTGTTGGCGTGGTTGGTGCTGGCCGAGACCCCCACCTTGCTCACATCTATCGGCGGGCTGCTGGTGGTCGGTGCCGGGATATTGGTCGTGAGCGCGGGGCGGGGCGAATCGCTTCCGCCGGAGCCGGTCGCGCAGGTAGGGGCGGCGAATGCTCCTCGGTGAGGACACGCTCGTGATGCTGGTGCTCGCGCTCGGCGCGGCCATGTTCGTAGGTAATGGCCTGGCCATCGTCCGACCACCCGAGCGGCCGCGCAAGGACGGCGATCTTCAACAAGCGCCCATCACGCGATCTGTCGTGATGATGCTGATCGGCCTCATTGCATCGCTCTGGGCGATCGCCAGCCTGATCAGTGGCTGACCTCGACAACGAAACGTCCGAGGAAGTGGCAGAGGAACCCAACACTCTCGGCCGCGCTCAGGCGAAGGTCGACTCCACCGTGGCCCGCCTCTACGAGTGGCTCGCCGCCAACCGCGTTACCCGGCTGCCTTGGTCGGTGGTGCAGACCTTTTCCCGCGCCGACGGGGCACTGCTCTCGGGGAGCATGGCCTATTACACGTTCCTGTCGATTTTGCCCCTGCTGTTGGTGGCGGGATTCATCGCGGCCACTCTTTCCAGCGGGTCGATCGAGATCCGCGGTGCTCTGGCCTCGGCGATCGAACGCATCGCGCCCGCTCTCGAGGGCCCCCAGATTCTCAACCAACTCATCGGCGCGCGAGCGGGGTTCGGAGTTCTCGGTTTGATCTCTGTCGCCTATGCCGGCAGCGGATTCATCGGCGCGCTCACCGCTTCGCTCAACCGAATGTGGCGTGTCGACGGTGGTCGCAACCCCTTCAGCCAGAAGCTGCTGAACCTGGGCTTCGTCGCGCTCATGTCTGTCGTCCTCGTCGGTTCCGCCGGCGCGACGTTGTGGGTGTCGTATCTGGCGGAGGCCGCATTCGGGGCTGGCGCCCATGGCGGGGTCCGGGTCATCGAGCTCATCGGCGCGCCTGTCTCGATGTTCGCGTTGCTCCTGATGCTCTACCGGCTCCTGCCGGCGCGCCGTATCTCCTGGCGCAGCCAGGTCCCAGGAGCGCTGGTCGGAATGGTGGGGATCGAGCTGTTGAAGCGCGCGTTCGCGTTCTGGGCATCACATTCGGCTGGCATCGGCGCCTTGCCGCGCTCGCTGTTCTCCGTCGTCATCCTCTTGATCTGGTTCGGCTTCTTCGCGCAGGTCGTTCTCTACGGGGCGGCACTGAACGTCGTTTTGGCCGAGCGGGAGGTCGTTGAACCGTAGCAACTGTTTGACAAAGGTTGAATGTATTTGAGATAGTTCAAATCGTGCCTCCCCGGAAACGCATCGCCGCGCGCTTCGCATCAGGCGGCGAGAGAGTGGTGATCGAAGACCCCGAGGCGCTCAAAGTTCTATACGACCCCCTCCGGTTCAAAATCGTCGGCTTACTCGGCGAAGGAAGAACCGCCAAGGAAATTGCCGATGAGGTCGACCGGCCGCTGACGAGCCTCTACTACCACCTGAACGTCCTCGTCGAGCATGGGCTGGTCAAGGTCGACGAGGAGCGGATCAACGGTCGTTCGGTCGAGCGGCTCTTCCGCAGAGTCGCTGACGAATTCGCGGCCGACGCGGAAATGGCCACCGTCGTCGGCGGACTTCTCGACCGCCGGGGTGGCCTGGCCTCGGCGGTCGAACATCTCCGAAAGGCCTTCCAGCCGGACGAAGCCGACGCGCCCCGACGCGGCGTCCGGATGGTGATGGACATGTGCTTCCACTCGACAGACGAGGAGGCGCGCCGCGTCCTCGAGCACATCAGAGAAGCGGTCGACGAGCACGTTCAGGGCCTCGGCGACAAGAAGGACCGAACCCGCCGCTTCCGGCTGGTCGTAGCGATCAGCGAGGCAGATGAGGACGACGACGCGGAACCGCCGTCGAAGAGCAGGCGCAGGGCTCCGGGCCCCCGCCGAGAAAGGGCCCGACGTGGCAATTGAGATGAGAAGCGGCTCGGCAGGCTCGCGCTTGAGCAGTGCGATGTTGCGGAAGCTGCCGAGGAACCTGGCCCGCTCGATCGCTCTGGTATGGCGCGCCAACAAGCCCGCAGCGTTCGCGTCGATCGCTCTGAGCGTGCTGAGCGGGGTGGGGATCGGAGTGCAACTCCTCGTAGGGCGCGAGGTCCTCCAGGCGGTGCTCGCCGCAGGGTCGGCAGGGGCGGGTCTGCGGTCAGTGATTCCGCAGCTGACGATCCTGGCTGCAGTGACGACGCTGATGACCCTGGCCAACGTCGGGTCGCAAGTCGTCCAGCGCCTGGTAACGGAGCACTCGATCCGCGAAGTACAGGCCCGGGTGCTCGACGCCGCGGCCGCAGTGGACCTGGAACGCTTCGAGAGCGCCGACTTCTACGACCGCATCACGCGTGCCAACCGGGAAGGCGTCATGGCGCCGCTGCGAATCTCGATGGGTTTGGTCGGCCTCGTCAGTGGTCTCGTCGGGTCACTCGGAGTCATGGTCGCCCTCGGCGCCGTGAATCCGATTCTGGTGCCGCTGGTAGTGGTCGGGTATCTGCCCCTTTGGTACGTCGCCACCGCCAACAGCGGCGACCTCTACGGCTTCTCGATGGGTCAGACTCCCGGTGACCGCATGCGCGGCGCGCTGCAGCAGGTCCTGTGGGGACGGGCCCCGGCGGCTGAAGTGCGCGCCTTCGGGATAGGACCGTTCCTGCGTGAGCGATGGGATCGCTTGGTTCAGGAGCGCATCGACGAAGCCGTGCGCGTCGTCCGTCGCAACATGAAGAGAGCCGGAGCGGGCGGCGTTCTGACCTCCATTCTGACCGCGGGCGTTTTCGGCCTGCTCGTTTGGCTTCTACTGAATGGCCGCATCGACATCGCGGGCGCGGGCGTCGCGGCGGTTGGTATCCAGCAACTGGGGAGTCGGCTCGAATCGTTGAGTAGTGGCGCGTCGCAGATGTTCGAAGCGTCGATGTTCCTGGACGACACGCTGGACTTCCTCGGCCGGGCGGAAGCCGAAGCCAACCTTCGACCGACCGCAGTGGCTCCGAAGCGTTTCGATCGACTCGAAGCCTCCGCCGTCGTGTACCGCTACCCGGGCACCGACCGCACCGCCGTAAGCGGCGTCGACCTCGAGATCGGGGCCGGCGAGGTTGTGGCGCTGGTCGGCGAGAACGGCTCCGGCAAGACCACGCTGGCCAAGATCCTGAGCGGGCTTTACCAGCCCACGGAAGGGTCGGTCTCGTGGGACGGCCTCGACCTTGCCACGGTCGATCCCGCCACGGTTCGCGACAACGTGGCCGTCATCTTCCAGGACTTCGTGCGCTACCCGCTGAGCGCTGCGGAGAATATCGGCGTCGGACGGGTGGACCGCTTGGGGGAGGCGAACGCCCGTAACGAAATCGTCGACGCGGCGCGGCACGCCGGAGCCGACATTTACCTCGAAGACCTGCATGCGGGGTTCGAAACGGTGTTGTCGAAAGAGTTCGAGGGGGGCGAGGACCTGTCGGTCGGTCAGTGGCAACGCGTGGCTCTCGGCCGCGCCTTCTATCGCGATGCGCCCTTCATCATCCTGGATGAGCCCACCGCGGCGCTCGATCCCCGAGCGGAGTTCGAGCTCTTCGAGAAGATTCGGGAGTTGTTCCGGGGGCGGTCGGTGCTTCTCATCAGCCACCGCTTCTCCTCGGTCCGTATGGCCGACCGCATCTATGTGCTGCACGAGGGGAAGGTGGTCGAGAGCGGAACGCACGATGAGCTCATGGCGCTCGACGGCCGTTATGCCGAGCTGTTCACGATGCAGGCCCGTGCCTTCCTCGAAGACAAGGAAAAGCGCGAGCTAGAGCCCGCCATGGCGGGCGCGCCGGCCGGTCGTGGTCCGGTGGTGCGGATCGCCGGCGGCTTCTCGAGCATCGACGACCTCCCGCCGGAGGTGCGGGAGCGAATTCCTCCCGGAGCAACAGTGGAGTTCGTCAGCGGCTGAGCCTCAGCCCGCCTCCTGCCTCGACGCCAGGCCGACCAGATTGCCCTCGGAATCCCGGAAGAAGGCCATCGTCTCAGCCACGCCCTTGGGACCGAACTGACCCGCGTCGTCCGTGAAGATGACGTGGGGTTCGCTTTCGATCGTGACCCCTGCCGCTCGCAATCGCTCCACCTCCGCGGCCGCGTCCGGCACGCGCAGATAGAGCAAGCTCGCGGGAGCACCCTTTTCGAGCAGCAACCGCGTACCGCCGACGTCGAAAAAGGTGAGCCCCGGCGGGTCGAATGTGGCGATCCAATGGAGACCGACCACCTCTCGGTAGAAGGCCGTGGCGCGCGCCAGATCTTCGACGTGAAGCGCGACTTGGTGAAGGGTCACGTGCGAGCTGGGGTCGGCCATCTGCGGAGCGTAACTGCGAGCCAGATGGTGTCCCAGGACAACGTTCAGGCCGGAGCGGATCCTGGGATAACTACTCCGGTCTCGTAAGCGAAGACCACGGCCTGTACGCGATCGCGAATGCCCAGCTTCGCGAGGACGCTGCTCACGTGGCTTTTGACTGTCGACTCCGAAAGGAACAGATCAGCGCCTATCTCCGCGTTCGACAATCCCGCCGCAAGACCGACAAGCACCTCTCGTTCGCGAGTCGTGAGTTGCGCCAGGAGGCCTCGCGCCTGCTCGTCGGGCTGAGCCTGACGGGCGAAGGTCTCGATGAGGCGGCGCGTCACTGAGGGACCCAGCAGCGAGTCGCCCGCGGCGACGGCACGAATTCCCGCCAGAAGCTGTTCGGGCGGGGTGTCCTTGAGGAGAAACCCGCTTGCGCCAGCACGAAGCGCTGCGAAGACGTACTCATCGAGGTCGTAAGTAGTCAACATCAGGACCCTGGCCCCACCTGCGGCCACGATTCGGCGCGTTGCCTCGATCCCGTCCAACTTGGGCATGCGAATGTCCATGAGGATCACATCCGGGGAGGCACTTGCCGCGGTGATGATCGCGGCTTCGCCGTCAGCCGCCTCGCCGACTACTGCCATATCAAATTCGGCTTCCAAGAGTTTTCGGAACCCGGCGCGGAGGAGGGCCTGGTCGTCGACGATCAGGAGTCGGATCACGAAATCGTCTGGAGGGGGAAGCGCGCCAGCACGCGGAAGCCGCCGGCGTCTGGGCGGCCGGAAACGAAAGTGCCCCCGAGAAGCGTGACGCGCTCCCGCGCGCCTAGGAGGCCGTACCCACCGGGCAGGTCCGTCGCCGTGGCCGTGCCATCGTCGACTACTTCAACATCGAGATGCCCCGGCGAATACCGCAACGTGAGGTCGGCCCGTGAGGCCGCCGCGTGCTTCACGACATTGGTCAGCGCCTCTTGCGCCACCCGGTAAGCCGACAGCTCGATCCCGGGCGGCAGCGGACTCGGCACCCCTTCTGTCGTGACTGAAACCGCGATCCCGGCCTGTCGAACTGCTTCGACAACCCCAGTCAGGTCCTCGAGCCCTGGTTGAGGTTCGAGCGGGGCGTCACCAGATGCTCGCAAAACGCCGAGGAGCCTACGGAGTTCGGTCAGCGCGGAACGCCCAGCATCTTCAATGGATGACAGGACCGATTGCGTCTCAACCGCCTCCGGGGGTAGTTGCCGGCGCTCTGTCGATGCCTGTACCACGATGACGCTCAGTCCGTGGGCGACTATGTCGTGCAGCTCGCGGGCGATGCGGCCCCGCTCGATGGCTAACGCCTCGGCCTCGGCTCGTTGGTGCTCTTGTTTCTGTTCTTCCACAATCCTTCGTGCTTCCACGGTCGCGTAGTGGCGAGCCCGCGCAAAGCCACCAAGCCAAGGCACGGCCACCGAGAGGAGAAGTGCAGCTAGGAAGTCGTTGACTGTGGGGCCGCACGCACAACCCGCGGTAAATCCGATAGTTGTCGCTGCGGCTGCAACGAAACCGACGACAGCCCACAGGGTTGGTGCGAACGCGGCAACCGAGTAGACCCCGATCAGCCAAGCGGAGGCGAGAGCGAAGGAATTCGGAGGTTCGGCCAGTCCGGGCGCCGGATGACCAAACGCCAACCTGTGCGCGATGTTCGCGGCGAGCACAGCAAAGACTGTCGCGAGCGGAACCCGACGCCGGAGCGCTAGCGCACCCGCTATCGGGACCGCAGCCAGCATCGCCTCGGAGCGATTGAAGGTGGCGGGACTCCGGACAAGCTCGAATTCCGCCACCGCCAACACGAAGACCGCGAGCCCGGCATCTCTCACCCAGTCACGGCGCCATGTGCCTGCTCCCACATCTCAACCGTAAGTCGACAGCGCTGCGGGCGGTACCGACCTAAGGACCAATCCGAGGTTCGGAAATTGGGTCTTGCGGTGAGCCTTCTAGGTCCGTGCGGCGGTTCCCGGCGGCAGCCCTCGTTCTTACCGTCGGGGGTGTCCCTCGAGCCGAATGGAGCATTGCCATGAAGAGCCAGTCACCAGCCGTTCCCCCCACCGCTCTCCTATCCGCGTTGATCGTCTGCGCCGCCCTGGCGCTGGGCGCGTGCGGGGACGAGATGCTCTCCGCGGCAGAGCGGCAGGACAGGTTCTGCGAGCTCGCCAGTGACCGCGAGGCGCAGCAACCAGACCTGGACCCCGAGAGGGCCACGCCCGAAGAGGTGAAGGCGGCGCTGGGCGACTATGTCGAGCGCGTGCGCGAGAACCTGGATGAGGCGATGAAAGTTGCGCCGGAAGCCATCCGCGGTGACTTCGCTCAGTCCGTGGAGGACACGCGGCGGGTGTCGCAAACGGGCGACCTAGCGGGGTTCGGCACCCCGGCGATGCAGCACGTCGGCGAGTACCTGGAGCAAAACTGCAAGTAGTCCGCAGGCCAGCGCGCCCTGCTGGATCTCGAGGGACAGTTGCCAGCCCCTTCAGTCGAGGTGAGTGTGCAGGAACGAGAGCACTTCGGGCCAGAGCCGCGCGGCGAGATCCGAGTCGAGGGTGCCGAGGGGATTGTCGGGATTCATGAAGCCGTGACCGGTGCCGGGGTGCACCGTCAGGGTGACGTCCTTGCCGAGATCGCGAAGCTTCTGCTCCAGCGCCCGGGCCTTGTCGGGCGGGAAGAAGTCGTCCTTCTCTGCCATATGCCCTTGCACTGGCGCAGCAAGAGCGGACCAGTCCGGCTCGGAGCCATGCGGAAACCCATAGAAGGGGACCAACGCTTTGATCTTGTCGGGCCGATCGGTCGCCAGAAGCCACGCCAGCATGCCGCCCATGCAGAAGCCGACGACGCCGATCCCCGAGCCGGTAACGGCCTCGTGTGAAGAAAGGAAGTCGACCGCGCCACCCATGTCGCGCACGGCCCGATCGGGGGGCAACGTCTCCATGAGATGCGCCGCTTTGTCCATCTCGTCGTGACCGGCGAGCTCGCCGCGGAAGAGGTCGGGCACCAGCGCGACGAACCCTCCATCGGCCAGCCGGTCGGCCATCACTTTGAGCGCGGGGTCAACGCCCCACCACTCCTGGACCACGACGACTCCTGGTCCGTATCCGGACGACGGGGTAACGAGATACCCACCGGTCGTGTCTCCATTGCTGCGCAGTTCGACGGTCTCGGCCATGGGCGCCGAGCGTAACGGCGCCTCAGCCGTCCGGCCGAGGACGACACCCGGCTCGGTAGCGTGCAAAGCATGCCCATCAAGCTGGAAAACGTCGGCATCGCCGTCGGCGACATCGAGGCGGCTATTGCTTTCTTCACCGATCTCGGCCTTGCTGTGGTCGGCCGGCACACGGTCAGTGGAGAGTGGGCTGACACGGCCGTCGGCCTCGACGGCAACCATGCGAAGATCGCAATGCTCCAGACCCCGGATGGCAACGGGAGGCTCGAGCTGTTCGAGTACATCCACCCTGATGCGATCGACACTGAACCCACCCGTCCCAACGAGATCGGCATGCACCGCGTCGCCTTCTCGGTGGACAACCTTGACGCAGCGCTCGCGGTCGCCGCGAGGCACGGCTGCCACCCGCTGCGGGGAGTCGCGAGTTACGAGGACATTTACAAGCTGACGTATCTGCGGGGCCCCAGCGGAATTCTGGTGATGCTCGCGGAGGAACTGAAGAAAAGCTGAGCGTTCCGGAAGCGGCTCAGCGCTCGACAACGGCGAGGGCGCCCGAGTGGAGCGGGCGACGGGAATCGAACCCGCGTTCTCAGCTTGGGAAGCTGATGTTCTGCCTCTGAACTACGCCCGCGAAGCGCCGCCAGAGTAGTTGCGTCGCAATGCCCGGCCCTATCGTCCGGTGGGTGAATGCGGACGACACGTGGTGGGAGCCGCCCCTGGCGGGCTCGGAAGTCGAGCACCTGATCGGTGCGCTCGAGCGACTGCGCGCCACATTCAGGTGGAAGGTCGACGGGCTGGGAAACGACGACCTTCGGGTCACCATCGGTAATTCATCGCTCACCCTCGGCGGACTTCTCAAGCACCTGGCGTTCGTGGAGGACTACACCTTCACCGTCAAGCTGAGGGGCGAGTCTCCCGGCGAACCTTGGGCGTCGGTCGACTGGGCATCCGACGAGGAGTGGCCCTTCACCTCCGCGGCCGATGACTCGGCTGCAGACCTCTACTCCTACTGGGACGACGCCGCGCAGAGATCGCGGGACAGGGTCGGCGCCGCCCTAGCCGGTGGCGGGCTCGATCAGCCGGCCCACCTGTCGTGGCCCGACGGCCGGCACGTGAGTCTTCGCCGCCTGGTCTTTGACCTCGTAGAGGAATACGGCCGCCACACCGGGCACGCCGACCTCATCCGCGAAGCGGTCGACGGCCGAGTGGGCGAGGACCCTCCCCCCGGTTGGAATCCGACGCGTTAGCCGTAGGGTTCATTACGGGCCTTCGATAGGGTCACCGAACCATGATCCTGTCCGACAAGACGATCCGAGAAGAACTCGCGGCCGGACGGATCGTCATCGATCCGCAGCGCGACGATTGCGTCCAGCCTTCATCAGTGGATCTGCACGTCGATCGCTTCTTTCGCGTCTTCCTGAACCACACCCAACGGGTCATCGACGTGAAGGACGACCAGGAGAACCTGACCGAACTCGTCGAGGTCCTCGAGGACGAGGCCTTCATCCTCCACCCCGGCGAATTCGTTCTCGGGTCGACGCTGGAGCGAGTTGCTTTGCCTGACGATCTCGTAGCGCGTCTGGAAGGGAAGGCCCTGGCCCTCGACACCGAGGTGCCGACACCCAGCGGCTGGACCACCATGGGGGAACTCGCGCCCGGCGACTCGGTGTTCGACGAGTCCGGCCATCCCACTCTTGTGGTTGCAGTGACGGCGCCGATGAACGATCGGCCGTGCCGTCGCGTGTTCTTTTCGGACGGCACAGAGGTAGTCGCGGACGCTGGCCATCAGTGGGTCACCGTCGACAAGAACGGCCGGCGATACGGTCGGCGCCGGTCTCGCGTTGTAACGACCGAGGAGATCCGGAACTCAGTTCTCGTGCGGGGGGAGCGCAACCACCAAGTGGCTCTCGCCGGACCGGCGCAGTTCGAAACGCAAGAGCTCCCCATCGATCCATATGTGTTTGGCGCGTGGCTCGGGGACGGCACCACTACGAAGGCGGATGGGAAGTTCGTCCCCACGGAGTACCTCGTCGCCGACGAACAGCAGCGGCTCGCCTTGCTTCAAGGGCTGATGGATACAGATGGCTACGTCGACGCCATCGGCCGCTGCGAATTCACCAACACCAGAGAACATTTGGCCGACGCGGTAGTGGAGCTGGCGGCCAGTCTCGGATTCCGCCCTTACAAGCGCAAGGACCGGGCAAAGCTGAATGGAATTGATTGCGGGCCGAGATATCGAGTGGCGTTCACACCTCACCGTCCCGTCTTCAGATTGCCGCGCAAGCTCGCTCGCCAGAAGCTCGATCGCTCCGGAATGCACCGTTTCCGATCAATCGCGCGGATTGAAGAGGAGCCGCAGACCGCCGTGCGCTGCATCCAGGTCGCATCGCCCTCGGGGCAATTCTTGATCACTCGGTCGTTCATCCCGACGCACAACAGCTCGTTGGGACGGCTGGGCCTCCTCATTCACAGCACCGCGGGCTTCGTCGACGCGGGTTGGGACGGGCATCTGACATTGGAGTTGTCCAACGTCGCCAACCTGCCGATCACGATTTATCCCGGGATGAAGATTGGGCAGATCAGCTTCCTGCGGATGACCACGCCGGCCGACGTGCCGTACGGATCGGAGTCGGTGGGCTCCAAATACCAGGGCCAGCGGGGCCCCACTCCGAGCCGCTACTTCAAGAACTTCGAGAAGTAGCCGGGGCTAGCCGGGGACGACCTCGAGGTTCAGGCCGTTCGCCCGTGCGACACCCAGGGCGTACTCGACGGTGTTGCCGTCGAGCGTCGTGAGGTCGGTGGCCACCGTCAGGTGCGCCACGATCCCCAGGGCCGACCCGTCCTCATGAAGAACCGGCCCGCCGCTATCGCCGAAGATCACCGGGAGCGTGGCCCGGTAGAACTGGCCGTTGGCGTCGTTGAGGAATCCGCTGCGCGGCCGGGTGAGCTCAGACTCGCCGAACACCAATCCGTTCCCGTAGACGTGCACGCCGTCGCCGGGCTGCGCCTCCGACCCGGAGATGGTTCCGTTGGGCCCGTCGAAGCCGAGCATGCTCGGGTTGACGAGGCGCTCCTTGTCGCGGTCGATCTCGATGAAGGCGAAGTCCTGCCCGGCGTCATCGTTCAAACGATGAAAGGCGACAGTGCCGAAGGACGTGTCATCGATCTTCACGCGGGCACCGACTCCAGACACGCAGTGGCCCGCGGTCCCCGCGAAGAGGCGAGGTCGGGTGGTGGTCGAAGTTGACGAAGAACGCGTGCGGCGGCCGCTGGTCGAGGCCCGCTCGGGCAGGACCTCGCGGTAGATGAAGTTCATGGTGCAGGCGCTGCTGCCACTCACGATGCGGGCCCCCGGTTGGATGGGCGTCGCCGCCGAGGCGGGCCCCGAGGCGGCCGAGGCCAGGCCCGCAATCAGGCCGATGGACAGGACGATCGAGCTGAGGAAATTCCGCCGTTGCATAGGACCATTGAACCAGCCCCCCGGTCGGACTATTCCGCGCCCCCGCCATTCCGGCTCGCGCCGGTCTCGATGGCCTCTAGGAGGTGGACCGAGATGTCCTGGACGATGACGTCCTCCCGGCCGTGCTCCTTCACTCCGTCGTCGAGCATCACCAGACAGAAGGGGCATGCCGTAGCGACGCGGTCGGCACCCGTAGCGATCGCTTCCCGCGCCCGCTCGGTGTTGACCTTCGTGCCGACGTGCTCCTCCATCCACATCCGTCCGCCGCCCGCCCCACAGCACATGCCCTTCGTGCCGTTGCGCGGCATCTCCACGACGTCGATCCCGCCGATCGAACCGACGACTCGGCGCGGCGCAAGGTAGACGTCGTTATGCCGGCCGAGGTAGCAGCTGTCGTGGTAGGTCATACGCCCGGCGAGCTGAGCCTCGCTCGTGTCGAGCTTGCCCGAATCGATCAGGTGCTCCAGGAACTGACTGTGGTGGATGACCTCGTAGTTGCCACCCAGCTGCGGGTATTCATTGGCCAGTGTGTTGAAGCAGTGCGGGCAGTGGGCGAGGATCTTGCGCACTCCCATCCCGTTGAGGGTCTCGACGTTCTGACTGGCCAACTGCTGGAACAGGTACTCGTTTCCGGTGCGACGCGCCGGGTCACCGGTGCAGCGTTCCTGGGGACCCAGGATGGCGAAGTCCACACCGGCGCGGTGCATCAACTTCGCGGTGGCGACGGTCACCTTCTTCGCCTTGTCGTCGAAGCTGCCGGCACATCCGACCCAGTAGAGATACTCGTGCTCGAAAGGTCCGCTGGCGTCGACGACGGGCACCCCCTCCGGTAGCGCGGAGGTCCAATCGCCGCGGGTTCCCTGCGACATCCCCCAGGGGTTCTCGGAGGTTTCCATCGACCGGTACGCGTTACCGAGTTCGGCAGGGAAGTCCGATTCCATCAGCGACAGGAAGCGCCGCATATCGAGGATCTTGTCGAGGATCTCGATGTTCACCGGGCAGATCTCGTCGCAAGCTTTGCACGACGTGCAGGCCCAGACCTCTTCGGGTGTGATCCGCTCGAAGACCGAGTCGGTCGACACCGTCAGTTCGCCGTCCTGTCCGACCACCGGGCTCACAGGCCCACCCGGGGCCGTCTCGGCCATCACGTGGCCGACCTTCAGAACGATCTCCCGGGGGTCGAGCGACTTGCCCGTCGCGTGCGCGGGGCACACGCTCGTGCAACGGCCGCAAACCGTGCACGCGTCGGTGTCGAGCAGCTGCTTCCACGTGAAGTCCTTGACCACGGAAGCCCCGAAGCTCTCCAGCTCGGTCGACTCGAGGTTGGGCAGCGGCTTCATCGCGCCCTTGGGGCGGTCCCGCGCCGACAGGTACATGTTCAGCGGGGAAGTCACCATGTGACGCAACTTCGTCGTCGGCAGAATGATCAGGAAGGCGGCGAACGCGAGGAAGTGCGCCACCCACAGCGCCTGATGCCACTGCTGCAACCCGCTCCAGCCTTCGAACAACGCCGAGAACGGGTAACCCACGACCGACCACCGCTCGAACGAGGGCCGACCGACCAGGGCGATGCGCATGGCCTCGGCCACGAACCCGGTGACACCGATGGCGGCGAATGTGAAGAGGATTACGCCGTCTTCGGGCCGCGTCTTGATGCGGATTCGGTACGGCCGTTGGACGTAACGACGGACTATGGCCCATCCGATTCCCACGAGGAAAGCCACTCCGGCGAGATCGCCTACCGCGGCGTAGGCCTGATAGGTCGTGCCGTGCAGGAACTTCATTGCCTTCGGCAGCTGGTGATCGATCTCGAGCACCGTCGTCACCGCGAAGAGGATCAGGAACGGGAAGTAGATGAGCGAGTGCATGATCCCGGCCGCGGGATCGCGCAGAAGCGTCTGCATGTAGAGGCCCTTGCGCAGGTCCTGCAGCCGGCGCTTCGGGCGGGACTTCAGCGGCCGCGCCTCAGGTCCTCCGAGCTCCCAGGCCGCTACCCGCTTCGAGAACAGCCACGAGACCGCGATGAACATCACGGCCAGCCCGACATAGAAGGCGAGCTTGAGCGGCCCCGGGACGTTGACGAAGACGGTGCGGCTGACGGGCGACTCGCCGTGCTGATCGAAGACGGCGGCGGCCAAGCCGCTTCCCCCGACTACGACCAAGCCGAGAAAGACTCCGGCGAGCAGCGTCCACTGGGACGGACGCAGCTTCCGCATGTTGAGGAGGAAGCTCTAGTGGGAGAAGGCCTTGGTGTCTGCGTCGCGCAGACGTTCCGCCATGGAGCACAGCAGCTTGCGGGACACGCCCGGCAGCTGGTCGAGGATCCCGCTGAACTCGCGCTGGCCAAGCACCAGGAGGGTCATCGCGCTGTCCGCGACGACCGTCGCGGAGCGGGGTCCGCGGTCGAGAAGGGAGAGCTCACCGAAGTAGCGGCCGGCGTCGAGGGTGGCAACCGTCTTCTTGCCCCGCTTCACTGCGGCCTTGCCCTGGAGGATCAGGAAGAACTCGTGGCCGGGCTTGCCCTCTTCACAGAGAACCTTGCCTTCATCGACTTCGATCTCATCGGACGCGCGCCCCAGCGTCTGAAGTTCCTTCTTGCTCAGCGCCGAGAACAGAGGGACTCGGGCGAGATGGTCGAGTTTCGCGTCCTTACGTGGCATCGCTGCGGGAGCGTAGCGTCTCCAGCCATGCTCAACCCTGATGTGAAGGCTCTCGCCACCGCGCCCAACTTCGCCGTGTTCACCACCCTCCTGCCCGACGGGCAGCCGATGGCCCATGTCATGTGGGTCGACTGTGACGACGAGCACATCTTGATCAACACCGAGGTCCACCGGGCGAAGTTCAAGAACGTGGAGCGCGACCCGCGCGTCACCGTCACCATCATCGATCGCGAGAACGGCTATCGGTTCGCGGAGGTGCGCGGTGAGGTGGTCGAAACCATCCGTGGGCCGCAGGCCCGAGCGAGTATCGACGAGCTGTCGCAGAAATATGCGGGTCGTCCGTACGGCGACGAGAACATCCAGACCGAGCGCGTCCTCCTCAAGATCGCACCCCGCCGCCAGCTGGCCCGCGGCTGACGGCCCTTGGTCGTACGCTCCGCAGGTGGCTGAACCTTCCTCACGGAAACCCACGGTCACCAGCTCCTTCGGCGCCGGCAAACGCGAGAGTCACGACGCGTCGGCCTTCTACGACCGGGGATTGGCAGCGATTCCCGACCAAGCCCTCGGCGATCCGAAGCCGCCCTCGGTCGTCGACGAGATCTTCCACTCGAGCTCCGAGTCCATGCCGGAGGTCGCGGACGATTCGGTCGCGCTCATGGTCACCTCACCGCCGTATCACGTCGGCAAGGATTACGACTCGGACGACTCCTTCGAGGACTACCTCGCGATGCTGCGGCGCGTTCTTGCGGAGACGTACCGAGTCCTCGAGCCCGGCGGGCGCGCCGTCGTCAATGTGGCGAATCTCGGCCGGCGGCCCTACATCCCTCTCAACGCGCACATCGCTCTGATGATGTCGGAGCTCGGATACCTCATTCGCGGCGAGGTCATCTGGCGCAAGGGCGCCGGTGCGAACGGGTCGTGTGCTTGGGGGTCCTGGCGCTCCGCGTCGAATCCGACCCTGCGCGACACCCATGAGTACTGCCTGTGCTTCTCGAAAGGCGACTTCCGCCGGCGGCGGCAGGGCGCCAACACCATCGAGAGCGAAGAGTTCCTTGCCGCGACTCTCTCCGTGTGGGACATCCGGCCCGAGTCCGCGAAGCGCGTCGGCCATCCCGCCCCCTTCCCTGTCGAGCTTCCGGCGCGCTTTATCCAGCTCTACACGTTCGAAGGTGACCTGGTTCTGGACCCGTTCATGGGTGCGGGCACCACGGCGGTTGCCGCCGTGCGCGCCGGCCGCCACTACGTCGGATACGAAACCGACTCCGCATACCTCGACGCGGCCCGGGAGCGCATCCAACGGGAGCGCGAAGAGGCCGCGCTATGACGCTCTCGGTGTTCGACGCGCTGGACCGCCAGCATGCGGACCTTGCCGGCATCCTGGACTCCCTCGAGTCGTCGCGATGGTCGACGCCGACGCGCTGCGAAGGTTGGGACGTCGCTGATGTCGTGCTGCACCTCGCCCAGACCGACGAGTTCGTTGTCGCCGGTTGCAATGGCACCGGCGAGGAAGCGATGGCGTCCTTCATTCCCTCCGGAGAGAGCGTCGAAAGCGTCGACGACGCCGCGGAACTCGCCGTTCGGCGCGAACGAGGCGTCCCGGCCGATGATCTCTTGGCGCGGTGGCGCGCCGCGGCGGACGAGTCGCGACGCCTGCTTCGGGAGCGGCCCGCTGAACACCGCGTGCCCTGGGTGCTCGGCACCCTGCCGCCGAAGACGTTGGCCACCACGCGCCTCTCGGAGGCTTGGATTCACACCGGCGACATCGCCGAGGCAGTCGGTGGTTCCTCCGTGGCGGACGATCGGCTGTGGCACATCGCCCGCTTGGCGTGGCGGACCTTGCCGTACGCCTTCGGTCTCGCCGGATCGGAACTCTCGGGGCCGGTCGCACTGCGATTGACCTCACCGGCGGGCGAAAAGTGGATTTTCGGCGAGGAAGAGGGGCCGGCGACCACCGTCACCGGCCCCGCTCTGGAGTGGTGCCTTTTGGCGGCGCGACGTCGGCCCGCCGAGCTGACGTCCCTACGCGCCGAGGGCGCGGACGGCAGCGCTGTGTTGTCGCTGGCCCGTACCTACGCCTGACCGGCCGGCGCCGCCGCCACGTAAGCACCCAACACGACGTCCCAGCCGGTGACATACCCCTGGCGGCGCGCTGCTCCCAGGGCCTCCCAGCCCGCGTGGGTCAACTCGACCGTGCTCCCGACGTCCGCGGGGAGGAACCGCACCGTCACCTGCCCGGCTTGCTCGGCTGACACGCCGGGGTGGAAGGTGAAGGCGAACATCGACGGGGGTTCCCAGCTCGTGATCGTTCCCCAGATGCGTTGTGGGCCTTCGATACCGAGCTCCTCGATCAGACCACCGACGCCTCGCTCGACGCGGATGCCGGTCGCTCTCGAGCCCCCGACCGAGTGGGTGTCGAGCGGCCACCAGGACGCGATTTCGTCGGTGAAGAGTCGGAACGCGGCATCGGGCGGCACGCCGACGTCGACGGTTTTGACGATGGGGTCCACGGATGTGGATGTGGCGACGGTTGCGGCTTCAGGCATTTGACCCTCCGGGTTGGTTTTGGTTGACGTGTGCGGCAAACGCGGCGAGGGCGTCCTGCCAGAAGTCCTCGAGCCACTCTCGAAGCGGCCCAAGCCCTTCCGGCTTGACGCGGTAGACGTTGCGGGTGCCCTCCCGGTCGAAATCGACGAGGCCCGCATCTCGCAGCACCTTCAGGTGTTGGGAGATCGCGGGCCTCGTGACCGGCAGGCCATCGGCCAGGACCGAGACGGCCGACGGGGCCCGCCGAAGTCGTTCGACGATCTCCCGCCGCATCGGATCGGCGAGGGCCTCCAGCAGAGCATCGTAAGTTTGCACTAACCGTAAGTTAGAACTAACTAAGAGGCCCTGTCAAGCCGACCCGGACCACACTGGCGTACCCATGACTGGTGCCGCGGCCGACCGCCCCCTCGAGACAGGTTGGCTGGCCGACACCCCGGTCGCGGACACGCTGCTCCGACAGTTCCTGCACAACCAAGCCGGCGTCAACGCGTGTCTGGCGACGGCGAAGGGTGGCCGGACGGACAGTCACGACGGTGTGCTGCTGGCCGACGCCAGGAGCAGCGTTCCTTACTTCAACCAGGCGATCCTCACGCGGCCGTTAGCTGACAGCCAGGAGCCGGCTCTGGATCGAGTCGAGCAGTTTTATGAAGGCGCCGGAAGGCCCGCGACTCTGTTGTCGATCTGGCCCACCCCCGATCTGAGCCAGCGCGGCTGGACCCTCGCGGGCCATCCGGCCTTCGTGGTGCGCGCGCCGGCGCCCGTGGACGAAGTCGCTCGGGACCAAGTCTCGGTGCGGACGGCGGAGAGTGGCGAGGACCTCCTCGTAGCGGAGCGCGTACTCATCGAGGGCTACCCGATGGATGAGGCAGCTGGTGAACCGCCCGGCTCTCAACTACCAACCGCCCTTCTCGGGAGTGAACTGGTGGTTCGTATCGGATCGCTCGGCGATCAGGCCGTCGCTACCGGAATGAACTACGTGGGCCACGGCTTGATCAATCTGTGCGGCGGAGCCACGCTGCCCGCAGCGCGCCGGCGGGGCGTCTGGGAGGCGCTCGTCTGGGCCCGTGTGTCGGATGCGCCCGAGCTCCCGGCCGTGGCATACACCAGCGACTATTCGCGACCTGGCTTCATCCGAATGGGCTTCCTCCCCTTTACCCGCTTCACGCTCTGGCTGCGACACTTCTGAGAGGCGCTCCGTCGCGGGCTGCTCACGCGTCGCTCATGAGTGGAGGCGATGGGACTCGAACCCACGACTTCCTGCTTGCAAAGCAGGTGCTCTAGCCAGCTGAGCTACGCCCCCGTGGGGCCACCAGAGTAGGGACTCGGCGCGACGCCGCGAACGTCACCGCATCAGGACCGGGGGAAACCAGCTAGTGCCGCGCACTCGTCGGCCGCGGCC
>DATLBX010000027.1:0-5529 GCA_035526705.1 Acidimicrobiales bacterium
AAGGCACCCTCGATCGTGGTGGTTCCGGCCCGCCCCTCGATCAGCGCCTCACGAATCATGTACTGGACCATGTAGGACCGCTGGAACCCACCGTTCTCGTAGGCGAGGGAGTTCGCGGGGGCCGCACCGGTAAGGATGCGCCCGGGCTGGAGGACCTCGTTGAAGCCGCCCCCGTAACAGGCGGCGATGCCGACCCAGACACGGCCTGCACGAAGACCACGCATCCGGGCCGCCAGGTCGGCGTCGCTGACCGTTCCGCCGTCGGCGGCGACCAGCGACTCGCGCCCGTCACCCACCTTGCGGACGTGGCCGGCGAAGAAGAAGATCGCGGTTGCGTCAGGTCCGGCCCGCTCGTTCAGCCAGTTGACGGCGGCGCGGATGACCTCGGCAGAGGCCTGCCCGTCGCGAATCAGCAGCCTGTTGCTTCCTGGAACTCCGAGGCGGGCCAGAGCTTCGTTGACGTCGGTGGCGTCGTTGACCGCAGCGCTCAGATCGGATTTCGTGCCCGGATAGTTGTTGATGCCGATCATGACGGCCCAGGTGCCACCCGCGCCGGTGCTGGCGGGAGGAGCGAAGAGGCGGGCCGGCGGAGGCGCCTGCGGGGAAGCCGGCCCGTCGAAGTGCTCGGGGGGCGGCGCGATCACCCGCTCGAGGGCCAGGGAAGGCCGGGCCGCCAGGGGTGCCGCGGCCGCGACGGGAGCCGCCGTCGTCGGCGGGGCGAGCCGGGGCAGGAGGAGCTTCGAACGGTCGAGCAGGTCGGAACCACGTAGAAGTCCGGCGTCGGCGACTGCCAGACCCTCGTGACGGCCGTGCGCGCCAACCATCTGGACCGTTACAACGGCGGTGACCGCAGTCAGGACGACTGCTACCCACCGTCTGGAAGAGCGATTCAACCCGTACCTCCCGGGGTCTGGGGCCTGCCGTACCCTACCAACGTGCCGGGAACTGTGGCTTGAGTCACTTAGGTTCGACACCCCCGCCCGTTTTGTCCGAACCTACAGAGACCATTCGCCGCGCCATGGAGCAGGCCCTCGCGGAGGGCCGAACAGCGCTCCTAGCAGGGGATGTTCCGGTCGGGGCGGTGGCGCTCGACTTGACCACCGGGGAGGTGCTGGCCGCCCGTCATAACGAAAAGGAGCTCAGAAAGGACCCGACGGCCCACGCCGAACTGCTCGCCTTAGGCGACGCAGCGCGCGCGAAAGGCTCCTGGAGGCTCGACGGGGTGGGTCTGGTCGTGACGCTGGAGCCCTGCCCGATGTGCGCTGGTGCCCTTGTGGCCGCCCGGATCGGTTCCCTGACCTTCGGGGCGGCAGACCCCAAGGCCGGCGCCTGCGGCTCGCTCTACAACCTCGCGGCCGACCCTCGCCTGAACCACGAGTTCCCGGTGGTCCGGGGCCTCATGGCCGACGAGGCGTCGGCCCTCCTGACCGAGTTCTTCGCCGCCCGCCGCTAACCGCGCCGACTAGGAGACGGTGACCGTCACGGTCTTGTCGACCGGCTCGGCGTCCTCCTCGTCGTCCGCGGGGTTGGTCGTGGAAAGGAAGACGGTCTCACCGGCACCGATCTCCAACGTCATCCACACCGTCATGCCCGGAGCGATTGCCTGGGTGTTAGCCAGGATCTTGCCGGGCGCTTTGGTGGCGGCGCCCTTTTCCGGCCGTCCTTCGCCCTCGAAAGCCTCCTCGAAGTAGGTATCGAACTCGCCGACGTCGTCGCCTGAATTCATCTGCGCCACGAGGAAGTCCTTGCTGGCTTCGCCTGTCGCGGTCAAAGCGAGAGTGTGCGTGCCCGGCTCCAGCTTCTCGGGCAGTCCCTCGGGTTCGGCCCCGTCGGCCAGGGTGACGGTGATGTCAGCCTCGGGTTCGGTCGCCTCCGCGGCCTCGCCGGCAACGGCGAAGCCGCCGACCATTCCCTTGGAGTAGTGCGGCCCACCCCCACCTTCGGCGGGGATGAAGCAGAGCATCACGTACTCGCCCTCGGTGAGGACGTCAACCGTCAGCGACTGGCTCGCGCCGGGCTGCAGGAGGTGCCCGGGGGAGTCGATCTGCTCCTCCTCGATCAGTCCTTCCAAGGGGTCGTCCTCACCCTCGCCCCCGCCGGGCGGCGCCGCAGCGAGGGCCTGGACGACGTCTTCGACCGTTTTGCCGGCGCGAAGCTTGCTGATGCCCGCCATGTGCCACTCCGTGCCGCTGTTGCGCGACTGCACGGTTGCCAACCCGGGCTGGAGTTCGCCCTCGACCTTGTAGCCGTATTCGACCATCTCGATTTCCAGGGTGTTCGCACTGGCCGCTTCTGCGGCCGTGGTCGTGGTGGCGTCCGAGTCGGCATCCGAGGCGGCGTCTCCGTCGTCGCCGCAAGCGGCGAGGGTGATGCAGAGCAGGGCTGCGAGGGAGACCAGCGTGCGGGAACGAAGAAGTTTGTGCGTCATGGCGCAGGAAGTTAATGGAAGTGCGGTGTCGATAGGGGGTATCCCGGGGCGGGCGTTCTTCGGCAACGCCGTCGGTTTCGGCGGCCGGCCTTCGACGGGTGTCAGAGCTTGCCGAAGGCGACGGCCTTCCACGTCCATCCCGCGGCTGTGACCGCGTCGCTGAGTGGGCCCTTGATCTCGCCCGTGGCGAACTTGTACTTGTAGACCTCGCCGTATTCGAGGTTCTCCGTGAAGGCGAAGGCCTGCCCGAACTCGACGCTGGTCTTCTGGCCGCGGAACTTCTCAGCGGTCAACGAGAGACTCGGCACGCCGGCGCTCCATTCGACGCTCCACTCCTGGTCGACGGCGCGCACTTCGTTGTTCTCGGCGTCGAATCGCATCAGGACCTTGAACACCTTCTCCAGGCTGGCCTTGGCGAATGTCTCGTACCACTGCGCGTCGACGATCTTCCACTCCGCCACCAGATCGGCCTTCTCATCGCCATTCGGTTCGCGCACGACGAAAGGCGCCGTGGCGCGGTTGATGGCCAGCAACGCGGCGCGCACCTCGGCTTCAGATTTGGGGGCGACCCCGTCGGCCGGCCGCTTCGTTCCCTTGAGCTTGTCGAAAAGTCCCATACGGACCTGCTTAGCCGACGGGAGAATCAGACCCGAAGGGTTGTCCCCTCAGGCGCACGTGCGATGTCTGCTTCGAACTTTTCGACCGTCGTGCGCAAGGCCCGGCCCTCCAGCGCTGTCAGTTCGAAGCCGAAGTCGGACATGCGCAGCGCTCGCGCTACGTCGACCTTGCTCACCTTGAAGGTGACACGGCCGCCCTTGAAGTCGAAATCGTTGGTGCAGCGGCACTGCAGCTTCTCGTCAGCCGAGTCGCCTGTTCCTTCCCGGTAGAAGCCCGGCTCCGCGCCGAAGACCGTGACGTACTCGGTGCTCCCCATGAGCGCCTCGAAGTAGTAGCGCTGCTCCTTGAAGGAGAAATAGAACCGGTACGCGGAGCCTTCGGAGCCGGGGGCGTAGTTGATCCGTTCGAAGCGCATGGAGGCCGAAAGATTCACGTCGCCGGTCGCGAAGCTGACCTTCAAGATGTCCAACTCGGGGTCGGAGGGGCGGGGCGAGGACTCCATCCCCGGCAGGGCCGTCGCATCGCCGGCCGGGTCAACCCACTCGACCCCAGGTGCCGCGGCAGACGGAATCGCGCCTGATGCCGAGACGGCGGCGACGAGCACGCAAAGAGCTATCGGCCGAAACCTCATGCGGCGCAATCTAGGAGGTGCGATTGCCGCCACGGCGTCTGAAACGCCGTGTTTCGCGTCACCCTCGGACGCGGACGCCGGTGCTGGGCTAGGCGCGGAAGGTGAGGCCGGCGGGGCGGGCGCGATCTCGGACGTCGAGTGGAACTGCGCGCCGCGGTAGGTACGCAGGTGGGGGCTGGACTCGACGGCGACTGCGAATGCAATCGACCTCTGTGGCGGAGGGGGTGGGATTTGAACCCACGGTGAGGTTGCCCCCACAACGGTTTTCGAGACCGTCCGATTCGGCCGCTCTCGCACCCCTCCGAATCTTCAGTTGCCCCCCGCCCGAGGACGAAGGGCCTCTAGTCTGGCGCGTTCCAGATGTCGATCAGGCTCGGCAGCTCGGTGAGCGACTCGATGGTGGCGTCGGGGGTGACATTCCAGCTGGGGACGTTCGGATTCGGCCGGAGTACCGCCTTCATCCCGAACTGCTGCGCGCCGTAGATGTCGTCATAGGGCCGATCGCCGACGAAGACCACTCGGGACGGGTCATGCTGGTCCAGCGCATTCAGGGCGTGGGCGAACGCGTCCGCGTGGGGTTTGGTCCGCTTCATCTCGCTCGTGTAACACCTGGTGTCGAGTAGGGCGGCGAGCCCGTCCCGCTCCAGAAAGTGCTCGTGGAAGGCCCGGGGCCAGTGCGTGTTGGACAACAGGCCCGTGCGGAGGCCGCGCTCGCGCAGTTCGCGCAGCACCGGCGCCGCGTCGGGGTCGTGTTCGATGTGGGGCGTCCATGAGTCGAGGTGGTGAGTCGCAGCCTCCTCGAGAACCGCCTCGGCTACGTCCATGCCCAGCGCGGCCGATGCATCGGCGAGGATCTCGCCGAGGGTGCTGGGGGACTGGTCGTCACTCACCCGATCCCATGCCGCAGCCTCGACACGGGCCAGTTCGCGGGCTATCCGCTCCTCGGTCCGCGGGTCACGCAGCGCGCCGTGGGACGCAAGGTGCCGCGCCGCCAACCGCCACATGTCGGCCAGCTCCACCGCGGCGAACACCGACAGCGTTCCACCCCAGTCGAAAATGACCGCCTGGATATCGCCCGGTTTGGTTGTCATGGGACCGCTCACCCTACGGGCGGGTCCTCGGTCTTTCGCGTCTCTAGCCAACGCCGGAACCCTGCAGCGTTCGAGTGCACGCCCGACAGCGTCTCCACCTTCTCCTTGTGCTCCGGCGCGATCCCTTCGTAGTCACCGGAAAAGTGCTCGTCGAGCGCAGCTGCGATGTCCTTACCCTGCCGCCACGCGGCCTCCGCCACTTCGGCCCACCTGCGCAGAGAACCAATCGCGTCCTCCAAGACGTCCTGAGGGTCTCCGGGGACGACGCCGTAGTGCGCGAGAGCGAGGGAGGTCGGGGAACGGTCACCGAAGCGTCGCATCGAGTGGATGGCGGCGTCCAAGTCGAAGTCGGGCGGGGGTGTCGACGGGCGCAGCACGCCCGCATCAGGCAGACGCACGCCGACCGCGTCGCCGACGAACAACATGCCGCTGTCGGAGTCGTGCAGCGCGAGGTGGTGCTTGGCGTGTCCGGGTGAGTCGACCGCGGTCAACACTCGGGTGGCCGACAGCGGCACAGTGTCGCCATCGTCGAGCACGACGATGCGGTCCGCGGGCGTCGGGTCGAGCCGGCCGTACAGCTGGTCGAGCAGCGGGCCGTAGACGCGCGCCGCGGAGTCGACCAACCGGCTCGGGTCGGCGAGGTGGCGCGCTCCCTTCTCGTGCACGTACACCGTCGCGTTGGGAAAGGCGCGGGCCACGTCACCCACTCCACCGGCGTGATCCAGATGGATATGCGTTACGACCACAGCCGACAGATCGGC
>DATLBX010000028.1:0-13297 GCA_035526705.1 Acidimicrobiales bacterium
CTCGCGCCACGACGGGCCGCGCCGCCCTATTTCCGTGAGGAGCCCGACGCCCAGCAGGCCACCGGCGATCGCTTTCAGGGGGGGCATTCGGCTGCGAAGCAGGACGACCGCGATGGCAACGCCGGCGCCCGCGGCGACCACTGCCGACAGGCTGAGCAGGACCGTCACCACCACCGCATACACCGCAAGGAACCGGTGCGAGGCCCGGGCCCCGGCCCACGCGGCCAGAGCGGCCACGCCACCGCCGAGCACGAGATCGATTCCGAGGTTGCCGGTCGAGGCGGCGTGGGTCAACAGACCCGTGAGCGCGGCGATGACGATCGGGGCCTGCACCGCGGCACCGCGGCGACGCCGCGCGGCCTGTGGCAACGCGCCGGCGAGCAGGACGGCGAACGCGCCGCCGCCGAGCGCCGCGGCGAGTGGGAGGAGGAGCCTCACTACTTGATACTGCTCGCTAGGCGCGGGGCGCGAGTACCTAGCGCAGCGCGGTCCGCCCTACGGAACTAGCAGGGTCGGGGTGGGTAACCCGTTTCACAAGGAGGCGGACCCTGACCGTCTGGACCCGGCGGACCTTCGCCATCGGGACCGGGGGGACCTTCGCCATCCGGGCCGGGGGGACCTTCACCGTCCGGTCCGCGGGGAGTCTCATCCGGCGGGCCGCCAGGACCTCCCCCGGGCGCGGCGGATGAACTGGACACCGCCGGGTCGTCATCGGTCGCGGGCAGGCGGTCGGGCCCGAATAGACGCTCAGCCAGCTCCTCCTTGTCGACTCCTTCGAGCCCCAGGTTGAGGACGATCCAGGGGTCATTGAGGTCGAGCGGACGGATCTCGGAAAGACTCCCATCAGCCAAGACTGTGAGCTCCTGCCCGGGGTGCAGAAGTATCCGCTCACCAGTGGTGCGGGAAATCGCTTCCACGGTGCCCTCGACGACTCCGATGACGCACTCATCATTCTGAGTGCACACCACGACGAAGATCGTTCCCCGAACCGCGGCGATCGCGCCGGACGTGCGGACCTCGAACCGCTCCTCCGAACCCGTCAATTTCGCGACGCGGTGGAAGGTTCGACCGGTGTCCAGGTCGGCGACAATCGCCCGAGGCCCATCGTCCTCGAGCGTCGACAGCTCGTAGTCGGTTTCGGCACCCAGGCGCGTGAGGGACCCGTCGAAGAACGCGATCTCCGCCATGCCCGTCTTGTCGGTCTCGATCTTGGCGCCCTGATTGGTGGCGGTAGGCCGAGTGATCGGCTTGAACACCTGGTCGCCGGGCTGCTGGAGCCTGACGCTCGCCTCGAGCGGCTTGACCGTGGCCAGGTCCGAAGCGCTCGAGGGGCTCAAAACGACGAAGCCCCCGAGGATCACCGCCACGACCGCCGCGATGCCGGCAATGACGAGCTTGCGCTTACCGGTTCCGACCTTTAGCTCGTCTTCCATCTCGCTCCATTCGGTATCGGGCGTTATCCACCCTTCCTCACGCCGAGCGCTGGAAGGTGACACCCAGCAAGCGGGGGCCAGAGTGTGCGCCGATCACCGCTCCGACGTCGCTGACCATGATGCCACCCTTTGGCGAAAATTCCTCCAGAAGGTCTGTGAATTCGTCCACATCGGCAGCACGGCCGTGGACCACACCCAGGCGTTCCAGCGGGCCGGCGGCCTTTACCTTGTCCGCCAGGTACTGCATCGCCCGGCCCCGGGTGCGTTGTTTCGAGTCGGGCTCGACCACACTGCCGACCTCGATGATGGGCTTGATGGACAGCAGTGAGCCCAGAAACGCCTGAGCGCCGCCGATTCGGCCGCCCTTCTTCAGAAACTCGAGCGTGTCGAGGGCGGCGAAGACTTTGGTGCGCGATGCCGCGGCCTGCGTAGCGGCCTCGACCTCCTCCACCCCTACGCCCGACTCGGCCGCCTCAGCGGCCGCCAGCGTGATCAGACCCTCTCCCAGTGACGCGGTACGGCTGTCGACCACCCGGACCGAAATGTCGTCCTTGACCGATTCGGCGGCCGCGGACGCCGCCGAGAACGTGGCAGAGAGTCCCGACGCCAAAGTCACGCAGACCACTCCGTCGGCGCCCGCCGCGGCTGCCTTGCGGAAGGCCTCCTCGAAGTCGCCGGCCGAAGGCGCCGATGTCTGGGGCAACACGGCCGAGGAATTGCATCGGGCCCAGAAGTCCTCTGGCGTGATGCTTCCGTCGACGATCTCACGGTCGTCTCCGAACCGGACGGTGAGGGGAACGACGGTGATTCCCCGCTCCGCCACCACGTCCTTCGGCAGATCCGACGCGCTGTCGGTGACGATGTGCACGCTCATCTCACAACCCTCCCTCTGAGAGCCCGTCGACCTTTACGTCGTAGTAGCTCTTCGTCTTGTCCCACTTGCCGAAAATGACCGACGGGGCTTTGCGGCTTACCGTCACAGCCGCGGCGTCGGCAGTGAAAATGGGCGTCGCCGCGAGCACGGCTCCGCTTTCGGCGGCGGTTTCCTCGGCCTTCTTCGTGGCCGCCGCTTTGCTGCCCGTCTTGGAGTACTCGCGGTGGGCCTGGCGCGCCGTCTCGGCGGCGACCCCGTCGAGTTGGACTCTGGTCATGAGCGGAGAGCCCGCCTCGAAGATCAGCAGGGCGGCGACCGCGAGCGACACGATGAGTTTGACTAACCAGCCGCTGATCACGATCAGACCCTAATGGTCTGGGTTCGCGCCTGACGGGTAGAGGAGCGAAGCACCTGTCCGTCGGCCGACGTAGACGACGGCCGCGAGCGCGGCCAGCGAGTACGAAACTGCGTACGCCAGTCCGAGGGCGCGGACGCCCAACCGGTCGAACGTCGTTACGGCGACGATGACCGCGACCGAGTTCTGGAGCACGTACAGCCAGAAGGCTGCTCGCGTGTCGGCCATGGCGAAGCAACAGCGGACGAGCAACAGGAAGCCGCTGAAGCCGGGAATGCCCAGCGCCAACATCCGAAGGACGTCGGTCGTGAGGTCGACGCTCGAACTCGAGAGCGCGCCGCGTTCCAGCGCGATCGCGACGACGGGTCGGGCCAGCAGGAACAGCGCCAGCGCGGCGGGGATCACCAAAGCGGCCGTGCTGCGGAGCGCCCACCTGGTCCGGCGCGCGAACTCGGCGCGTCGATCCTCTGCCCACAATTCGGCGAGTCCCGGCAGCACTGCGCTGGCCACCGACACCGTGATCACCGCGTGCGGCAGTTGGAAGAACAGCTCCGCGGCCCGAAACGAAGAAATGCCGCCGGCCCGCCGACCGGCGAGGGTCAACATCACCCAGAGGGCGATTTGGTTCGCCGCGGTCAGCCCAACCAACCAACCGGACAAGCGGAGGACGGTGCGGACCGCGGGATGGCCGGGCTGCCACTGCCAGCCGCCCCAGACGTTCGTCCTGCGAAGGCAGACGAAGAGGATGCCGGCCTGCAGCGCGTAGGCAGCGGTCGTACCCGCGCCGAGAAGGATCACCAGGCCCGGGCGCTGGGCGGCCTCGGCGGCGTCCAACCCGGTGCCGAACGCCGACCCCGCGCCGAGGACGACTCCGATGATCGCGACGTTCGCGGCAATCGGTGCCCACATCGGCGCGGCGAAACGACGACGCGCATTCAGCAGGGCGCCGGCCAACGTGATGATGCCGAGGATCGCCACCTGTGGCGCGAACCAGCGGAGCAGGGAAGTGGCCACCTCGCGTTGATCCGAGGGGAACCCGGCCCCTGTGCTGTACAAGCCGATTACCAACGGTGCCGCCACCGCCAGTAGGAGTGAGATGGCGATAAGCGTGACGGCGGCGACACCCACGACCGCAGACACTGCGGCCCGGCCCCCGTCTTCGTCATTGCGCAGGTGCCGCGTGAAGACCGTGACGAGCGTTCCGCCGAGCACCCCACCCAGCACGAGCTCGTAGAGGATGTTCGGAGTGGTGTTGGCCAGGTTGTAGGCGTCGGTCAGCCGCGTGAAGCCAAACGCGGCGGCCAGCGCGGCAATGCGGCCGAATCCGGTGAGGCGCGATAGGGCCGTCCCCGCCGCCATCACCCACGACGCCCGCGCCAGAGCCGACTTCGAGTCTGGCCCTTCGGCCTCCGCGGTCACCCTTCGATTGGGTCGGTCACGGGCTCATGCTTTTTGCGGCGGGCCTGCACGACGTGGCCGCCCCACCACAGCGCGAGGAACCCGACCGCGCCCATCGACAGCGCCACGCCCACACCGGAGGCCGCGGTGGAGCGAACGGTGAAAAGGCTCCGGCCCAGGACGAGGTCACCTTCGGGCGACTCGAGAACCACGCGCACGGGAAACGCTCCTGAGGTCCGAGCGCGCACGGAGAACCGCTCCGTGGTGTTCGTGTTGGCCAGTTCGACTTCGCGTCGGTCGCCGTCGGGGAAGGCCAACTTGTCGGAATCGACCCGCAAAACGGCGCGCACCGGGTAGTCGAGCTGACTCTGGATGGTGATCGGGATTTCCCCGGCCCGAGCGGTCAAGGTCACGGAGCGGTTGCCCGGAAGGCTGATCCGGGAGAACTGGGCCTCGATGCCCGAGGCGACCGAGTCGATCAAGGCTCGGCGCCGAGCCTGGGACATTCCGGCCGCCTGCGAGCTGAGCAGGGCCCGGTCCAAGGCCACTTCGACCGGGTTGGCGGGATCGACCAACGATCCGAATGCCTCGAGTTGACCGCGCGCCGATCGCACGCCGCGGCCGGACAGGGGCTCCGGATCCTCCGCCTGGGCGGCGCGCCGCACGAGGCGGGCGCCGCTGGCACTCTCCGCCGGGGGCACGTCGAACGCTTCGTCGAGGGTGACCGGTTCGACCAGCGGACTTTGGGCGATTCCGCTGAGCAGCGCCTCGAGGAAGGCCGCGGTCGGCCTCCAGCCGGCGGGAGCCCGCGCCACCGCAGCGCGTTCGGTGCCGGGACTGTCGAACTGGATTACCGCGAGGTCGGCGAGAAGTTGGTGGGCGGCGAGCACCGGACCTGCCTCCCCCCGGTCCGGATGGTCGCGGAAGTGGTCGGCCAACCCGGGGTCCGACGCCAACGCAGCGATCGCGGGCGCACTGCGCCGGGCTTCCAGTGAGAACGGTTGGGCCAGCGTGACCGCTCGGTTCGCCGGCTCCAGAGCGGATTCCTCGACGACCACTCGGTCGACCTGCCCAGCTCGCGCGAGGTCGAGCAGCTCGCCGTCGACCCCGGCCGGCAGCACCCATGAGCGGGGATCGGCGCGCACCCCCAGCACCTCCTCGAGCACCTGGCGTGCCCGCGCCCGCTGGGCGGTCAGCTCGTCGCGCAAGCCGGCGTCGAGTAGCGAGCGGGGGTCGGTCACCACGTACGTGTTCGACACGACCTCGCGCCCTGACATCGCGGCGCGCAGGTCGCCCAGTATCTCGTCGCCCTCACCCTGCGCCGCCTGCGCGAGGGCTTCGACGGTTTCGGGAGTGGGGTCGACCGTCAGCGGGACTCCGCGATGCGCGGCCAACGCGTCGGCCACGGCACGCAGAGGGTCGAGATCCGGCAGCGTTCGGGTTCCGTCACCGGCGGTGGTGGGAGGGGCATGGAAGGGAAGCACGAGGGCGATTCCGAGGGGCTTTCGGGCCGGGTTCTCCGTCGCGTAGATGAGGTGAGTGGTGAAGCCGGCGAGCACCTCGCCCCCGCCGAGTTCCCTGAGCTCGACCCGCACCGGGTAAACGCCATCGCGCGACAGCAGTAGTCGTCCTGCGTCACGGGGCTGAGCCGGATCCTGCACGGGGAGCTTCACGCTGAGGGCACCGGCTGGGTCGGGGCCCAGCTGGGTCAGGGGCGCGGAGACGACGGTGAGGGGCGAGCCTTGCGGGTCGCCCTCGAGGGTGCGAACGAACCTCGACCGGCTCGTGATGCGCGCGTGGACGGCCACGGCGAGCTCGGTCTCAGCCGGGTCGGCGGCGTCCGCATGCACGCGTAGGACGAGTTCCCCCCCGCGTCCCACCCACGGGGTCTTCGAGGCGAGGGTCAGCCGGTTGTCCCCGTCTCGGTCCTGCGCCGCGGCCGTACCGGAGAGCGACAGGGCCAGTAGGAGTGCAGCGGCAAGAAGCCGCGCCGGGCGGATCACAGGTCGATCGTAAGCACCATGAGCCCGGGCCTTACCTCCACGAAGCCAAGCGACTCGTACAGCCGGAGAGCCGCGTCGTTACCGACGTAGGTGTTGACCGATGCGGAGGTGGCGTTCCACCGCTTGAGCCAACGCAGCCCGTCGAGGGTGAGGGCCCGGCCCACGCCCATCCGCTGGTGTGAGGGCGCTACTGCCAGCCGCTGGACGTAGCCGTCGCGTTTCGACCTGCCACAGATCGCATATCCCACCGGACCTGTCGTGTCCCGCGCCATGCGGAATCGAGATTGCGGAGTTGCCCGCAGGGCATCGGCCAGCCCATGGCGGCCGAGCCGCCACTCGAGGGGGAACGCTCCCTCGTCGAGGGGGACCGCCGCGTCGAGATCGGCGTCCGTGGCGCGACGGAGGCGGGGCCGATCGCCCGGGTGTTCTGGCGGAAGTCGGTCGAGCGAATGGGTCAAAAGGTGCAAATGGGCGGCGATCCTCCAACCCTGGTCGAGAAGGGGCCGAGCGTCATGCTCGGTGAGAGCGCCCGTTCTGGCGCGGGCGAAGCCTTCGGCGCGCCGCGCCTCCAGGGCGGCAGAGGAGCGCCGGTCGGGGCGAACGAGGACGGTGAGTCCTTCGGGATCACCCAGCCAGAGCCGGCCCTGCGTCGGCGATCTCGAGTCGCCAGCCGGCCGCCCCATATCGAGATACTCCTTCAGATCCGCGGCCCGTTGGCCGACGTATGCATCAGACATAACGCCGTCAGCCCACCGGCGGCGCGCGCTCTGAGTGCACTGCCTGTGACGCCCGACACCGCGCGTGTGGCCCATTCGGGTGGTTTCGCGTCATGAGCCGTTTGTCACCCCGTCTAGCCCTTGTTACTGGCGGGTAGATCTGGTCCACTCCTCCAAACGGGCGGGCTGGGGTAGTCCCGGATCACTATTCGGACGGCGGAGCGAAAGGGCTAAGGGGAAAATTGGGAAAGCGTGCATTTGACGTCGTCTTCGGCGCCGTACTCGCACTTGTAGCTCTACCTCTTATCTTGGGGTTCGCGATCGCTCTCGCAATCACGCTACGAGCGTGGCCCTTCTTCCTGCAGGAGCGCGTCGGCCAGCACGGCCGACACTTCAGGATCGTGAAGCTCCGCACCTTGCCCCCGCACGCCCCGCGCTACGCCCTCAAGAACTCCCTCGACTTCACAGCCCTGCCTGCCGTAGCCCGTTTCCTGCGGCGGACGCACCTCGACGAGCTTCCTCAGCTCTTCTGCGTGCTCTCTGGTCACCTCAGCCTCGTCGGCCCCCGCCCAAAAATGCCCGACGCCCATGAGCCGGTCGATCAGGCATACGCAGCGGTGCGACAGTCGGTTCGCCAGGGTTGCACCGGGTTGTGGCAAATCGGTCGCGCGGCGGACGGCCTCCCGCACGAAGCCCCCGAATACGACTTCTTCTATGTGGAGAACCAGTCGCTCGCTCTGGATATCTGGATCCTCGTCCAGACGGTCCAGGTGATCTTCGGGCTGAGCCGAGGAGCGTCTCTCGAGGCCGTGCCGAAGTGGGCCCTCGCCGGAAGTCGACCCGTGCTGCCGCAACTGGCGCAGGCCAGAGTTATGGCCTTCGACAGCAACCAAATGCTGTCACAGGCGGAAGCCGCCTAAGCGCTCCTCCTTACACGCGGTCCCGGGTCTTCCCCTGCGGGCCCGAATCGAAGGCTGGTTACGGCCCGGACGGCGAGGGTATCGGGCCTTTGCGGAGAGCGAATAGATATCCGCACCCCAGCGCGGCACTCGACCGATGTACTAACTGGATTCCGCTCGGCCCGGCCAACTCCCTTCGCGCGAAGTCCAACACGCACCTGTAATCGAAGCCGAGGTGAGGGCCCCACCCGCTTCGGGGTGGCTGTCGGAAGGGCTCAATGGGGCGACCCGTCACCAGGGCAGCGAGATAGCTGGCTTCGCTCTGAGAGGAGAAGAAGTCGCCGTAGGCGCGTCGGCGAAGTATCCGACGGCCGGCATACTTCACGAGCCCCGGAATGCCCACTTCGTTCGGCACGCTGATGACCAGCCAGCCCCCGGGTCGACAGGATGCCGCTAAGTGGCGCAATGCGTTGTGGTAGTCGCCGACGTGCTCCAGGGTTTCAAAACAGGTGACTAGGTCGAACCGGGGCAAGTCATCCGGTGGTGGTTCGTTGAGGTTTGTGCGGCTGAACGTCGTCCGAGGCAGGGACCTGGCCCGCGCCGCGTTGAGCAGGCGCTCCGAGTGGTCAAACCCGTGAACCCACCACTCCTGGCCAAGCACCGAGCGCTCCTGCAGGACGGAAATGACGAATCCGTCGGAACATCCGAAGTCCGCGGCCTCGCCCGCTACGTCGAGGACGAGTCGACTGAGCATCCTTTCGATGGCTGCCAATCGCCGCCGGTGAATGATCGCCGCTGGACCGAGGCCCCGGTAGGTCTGAGCATGAGAGTCGGGGCGGCCGCTCATCGGGGAACCGTACTCGCGGGCTTCCTAAGTCGACGAGCCCAAGCGCCCGTCAGTAGGCCTCGAGCGAGACCCTCGAGAGTCCCGAATCCGTAGCAAATGTGCATTAGCCAGAGCGCGTACGGCACCAGCAAGCGCTCTCGCCAAGGCAGCCTTCGGCCGGCGCGCATCCCGGCACCGATCGATCCGACCGTGTACGGCAACAGCTTGAGCGCAGCCGCACGTGGGCGACGGCGCCCGGTGGTCAGCGCTAGCGTGACCCACAGGACGAGTGCCACTGGCGCGAAGTGGCGAGGGCGCGGCGAACGCGGGTCGATCACCGCCATTGTGCCCTTGCCCCGGCCGTATCTTCGGTACTGCCGAGCGAGTTCCCGGGGGGTTTGGCTTCCCCGGTAGCGGATTTCCATCCGAGGTTCGTAAAGCAGCTTGCGACCTGTCTGCCCAACGCGCCAGTTGAGTTCCACGTCGCTGTTAGCAATCAACCGCTCGTTCCAGCCGCCCAGGCGGCGGATCAACTCGGTGGGGTAGGCGGGGAATGGGACGTGCTCGATCGCCTGGGCTTGCTCCGAATAGTCGTAGCGCGCGCCTCCGACCCCGGCCCAAGAGCCCATCGCACAGGTCACCGCGTTTCCGAATCGGGTCTCCCCATAAGTACACACCCGCCCGCCGACGGCGCCCCACCCGCCGGACCGCAGGTGGCCTACGGCGATTGCGATGTAGTCGCGATTGACCGTCGAATGCGCTCCAATCGTCACCAACCAGGCACCGCGAGCAGATTCAAGAGCCAGGTTCTGCCCGGCGGGGATGACCTTCCGTGGGTTGTCGATCAACCGGATCCGGGGATCGGCGGTGGCTTGCTCAGCGACAATCTCCCGAGTTCGATCGTCGGAGCCGCCATCGACCACGAGGATCTCCAGCGCTGCGTAGCTCTGAAGCCGGATTTCTTCCAAGGCCCGGCGGATATAGCGCTCCTCGTTCCTGGCCGGGACCACGACGGTCACGAGGCCCGCCGTTTCGGTGTCGGTCATCAGCCTTCAGGCGACGTCCGGCGGCGGTACAGGTAGAAATCGGACACCGACCACTCGCCGTCCTCATCAGGTTCGGCGTAATCGTTCTTAAGCTTCTCGACGAGGTCCCATGAAGGGAACGCAGCGCTCACATCCCGGGTGAAGTTCCGATGCCGCACGTGCACGACGGGTGTCGGTTGGTCGACGTCGGAAGAGTAGATGAGAACACACCGCTCGGCGGATCCGAAGAGGTGTGCGAGGTATCTCTCGTACACCTCGTCCTCGACAAGGTGGTAAAGCACGTCCATCGACAGCGCGAGATCCGCCCGAAAGAACCCTGCTCGGTCGTGGAAGGCGTCCGGGTCGTAAGCCGCGAAGCTCTTCAATGGATCGCTGTCGAACCGCTCCGCGCAGCGTTTCACCGCTGAGCGGGAAACGTCGAGCCCCAGGTAGCGCGGGACTCGGAGCATCGTGAGTTGGTTGCCGTCACCACAGCCGAGCTCCACAACGGACTCAACCTGTTCTCGGCTGACCACCTCGTTTACGACTCGCGCTTTGAACTCCGCCAGACGTCCGTAAGACCCTGCGCCGGAGTCGCCCTCGGTGGCGTACCGCTGCTCCCAATACTGCGATGATCCGCCAAAGCGAAACCGGCGGATCCCTCGCCAAGTCCATCGGAGCCCGGAGCCCAGGAGGGGTATGGCCAATACGACGGACTTCGCACGGCTCATCATTCTTCGTCCCCCGGCCGGAGAGAGGACAGCAGCCCGGCGGACTTCGGCTTCGGCGCGTACGCCGCGTAGCCGTAGTCGTCGACGTAGTGGTCAGACGCCGACGCCGCGTTCAGAACGCACCCGACCACCGGGGCTCGCACCAGGTCAAGCCGCCTCACCGCCTCCTCCGTAGCCGTACGGCTCGTACGCCCATCCCGCGCCACGAAGATCACGCCGTGAACTAGCGCAGCGAGAACCTGAGCGTCCGTGACGGGCACTACGGGCGGCGCGTCGATAACTATGACGTCGACTTCCTTGCCCAATTCGGTCAGCAGATCGAACATGCGCGTTGATCCCAGTAGTTCCGAAGGGTTCGGCGGGAGTGGCCCCGACGGAAGCACGAATAAGCGCTCAGTTAAGCCAACCACGGCTTCGGAACTCTTCGAATCCCCCAGGAGGACAGATGTCAGCCCGGGCTCGCGCTGTACGCCCATCACCTCTGGTACGTGGCTGCGTCGCAAATCGGCATCCACCAGGAGGACCCTTTCTCCTCCCTGGGCAATGGCGACCGCGAGGTTGGTGGCTGTCGCCGTCTTGCCGTCGCCCGGCGAGGGCGAGGTGACGAGCACGGTCTTGAGTGGCCGATCGAGATCGACGAACCGAACGCCGGTGCGCAGGAGCCGGTACGCCTCGGCGATGTTTGTTCCAGCGTCCTCCGCCGTGACGACGGGGTGAGCGGTGAAGTCCTTCCGTCGAGGCACGATGGCGAGCAGGGGGCGACCAGTGAGGCGGACGAGTTCTTCTGGGCCGCGAAGGGAACGGTCCAAGGTTTCGAGCAGGAGGGCCGATCCCATCCCAGCGAGGAGGCCGAGCGCGAGTCCGATAATTGCGTTACGCCGCGGCCGAGGCTCGATCGGACCGGCCGGCGTATGGGCGGCATCGATCACACGCGGCTGGATCTTGCGAGACCTGCCTGCCTCGAGATCCTGCACGGTCTCGACGAACGCATCGGCCGCGGTGTCGGCCAGCGTGCGCGCCCCGCTAGGAGTGCCGTACGTCGCGGAGATGGTCAGGAGCAAGCTGGGGAACTCCGGCACAGCTGTCAGGTGCTCCTGGATCTGCGAGGCGTGCAATGGCAGATCGACGTCCTTCTCAATTCGGTCCGCGACGGATCTAGATGTGGCGATCTCGGCGTAGCTCGCCAAGAGGTTGGACGAGAGCTCGACTCCCTGGAGGGCCTCGAACACCTCTGTCCCGCCGGGGATGTTTATGAACAATCGAGTCGTGCTCTGGTACACCGGCGGGGTGCTCCGGGTCAGGGCGATGGCGGCGCCCAGGCCTAAGCCGGCACAAAGGACCACGACCAGCCAGCGCCGTCGAAGCAAGTTCAACAGCCCCAGGACGTCCACCGATCGAATCTAACGCGACGGTCTTCCGGTAAACGCAGCCATAATCGGACAGGTGGCGCGCCTGGCGAACCTCCGCAAGAAGGCGCACTCATGCCCCTGGTGAGCGTCATCACTGCGGCCCGAAACGCTGCGGCGTTTCTCGGTGCGGCGATGGACTCGATTCGGGACCAGTCGATGGCCGACTGGGAACACGTCGTTGTCGACGACGGCTCGAGTGACAGAACCACCGACCTCGTGCGCGATCGTGCCGCGCAAGATGCCCGTTTTCGGCTGGTGACCAATACAACGTCGATAGGCGCGTACCGCGCCGCCAACCTCGGTGTTGAGCGGTCCGCCGGCCAGTTCATCGCACGCCTTGACGCAGACGACCTGGCACACCCCCGCCGCCTCGAGGCACAGCTCCGGTCGTTGCGAGAATCCCCGGACTGCGCCGCCAGCACGGGCGCGTGGTGGGAGGTGCGGGAGGACGGCGCGCCTGCAGGCCCCGTGCGGCGGATGCCTACGCGGTCGAACGGCGTTCTCAAATGGCGCATGTTCCTTCGGAACGACTTCGTGCACAGCACGCTGATGATTCGTCGCACCAGCTTCAGCGAGCTGGGTGGGTATGGACCGCGGCGAGTGGCCGAGGATTACCGGCTGTGGGGCCGACTCGTGCGGCGAGGCTGGGTGGCGGTCACCGATGAGCCGCTGGTGGGGTGGCGGCGGCACGAGGCACAGACGGTGGCAGATCCGCGATCCCGGTTCGAGGCCGAACGTCTCGAAGTCCGATCGGAGCACATGGCGAAGGTCACTCGGAAGCCGTGCACTACGGACGACGTCAAGGGGTACCGGATGCTGGGAGAACAGAGTGCGCTCTCATCCCGGACAGCCCTTCGGCTGCTCTCGGATTGGGAGGCGGGCTGGCTGGCGGATACGTCGCTTTCTGCGGGCGACAGACGTGCGCTGGCGCGCTTTACGGGGCGCGTCGTGGGTCGTCACATCAAACGGAACTCACGCGCCGAACCTCTGATCGCGCTGACCTGGGCGCCGAGGCTCCTGAGGTCGACTTGGCGCGGCCGGGGGTGGGAATGAGCGCCCTCCCGGCGCGGCTGCCGATTCACCTGGCAATCCACCTGCCGGGCTCGGCGGTGCAAGTGTCATCCTCGGTCGCCCTCGCCAGCAGACTCGGCCCCCTGATCGAGGGACTTGCGCTCCGAGTCGAGCGAGTGAGCATCTTGGCGTACGACCCGCCATCACCGCCTGGCACTGAGAACCGCACCGATTACGTCCTCGATCCGAGAGTGGGTTGCATCTCTCTGGTCTCCTTGGGTCCGAGGGGGACCTGGAAGGCATACATTGCGCGACGCCGCCGAGTGGCGCGGATCGTCGATCGACACAGCGACGATTGGGATCTTGTTCTCTTCCCTTTGGTCAACAGGCGAGTTTGGCTGGTAGCCAGGCGGTGTCGTCTTGTCCGCACGATCGCACACATCGGCGCTCATACCCCGTCTGTCATCCGTGCCGCCGAACGGAGCAGGCCGAGGCGGGCACTGAGATGGCTTCTCTCCATGCCGGCGGAGCGGAGCTATCTCCGTATCGGACGGCGTTCGCTCTTCCTCGCTAACGCCGAGAGCCTGCTGGACCACTACGGACGTCGTGTGCCTGGC
>DATLBX010000029.1:0-9450 GCA_035526705.1 Acidimicrobiales bacterium
CAGGGTCCGCCATGGAACTCCCTAGTCCAATTTTTGAGCCGCTCTGCCGGGTTTAGACGAGCGGTTCTGCCACCACCGTACCCACGTGGCAGTTCTTGACAACAAGAATTTTTAGGGGAGGAGTGGACGGCGGCGTGCGGGAGGCCGAGCGGGGTGGGCAAGCTGTAACCCAGCGTCGGCAAACTGCATCAGCGGTGGCCCCCTAGCTGCGTCTCTGCGCATTCCAGTGGGTGGTGGACTGTTGGTGTCGGAGGGGGGACTTGAACCCCCACGTCCTTGCGGACACTGGCCCCTCAAGCCAGCGCGTCTGCCTATTCCGCCACTCCGACCGGGCGTCTGAGCGTACTCGGGCCGCGCCCGGCTCCAGAAGAAAGCGCTCTTTCGTCCCAACCGCTCGGAGGCCCGGCCAGTAGCTTTCGCGGCGGTGGATGGAAACGGCGCGGACTCGCCGGACGACGACCCGGAGTCTCCCGTCCGAATCGATGAGGACGTCCTCGTCGCCGCTCTCAATCGCGTGATCGCTGCGCTTCCCGGTGGTGGCGAGTCGCGTCCTGGTCAGCGGGAGATGGCTATCGCCGTCGCCGAGGCGATCGAGTACCAACGTCACCTGATCATCCAGGCCGGCACGGGTACCGGCAAGTCCGTGGGCTACCTGGTGCCCGCCCTACTGAGCGGACAGAAGGTCGTCGTGGCCACCGCCACTAAGGCGCTTCAGGACCAGCTCGCCACCAAGGACCTTCCGTTCCTGAAGAAGCACCTTCCGTCGCCATTCGAATTCGCAGTGCTCAAGGGGCGGTCGAACTATTTCTGCCGCCAGCGCGGCTCGGAGGTCGCCGGCGGCGGGGAGACGCTCGCGCTCGACGATGTCGACCCGACCGAACGGGAGTCAGGCGACCGGACGACGGGCCTGGTGGCGCAGCTGCGACGACTTCTCGCGTGGTCCTCCGAGACGGAGAGCGGCGATCGAAGCGAGCTCGACTTCGAGCCATCACCCAAAGCATGGGCCCAGGTCAGCGTCAGCGCGATGGAGTGCCCGGGCGCAGCGCGGTGCCCCAAGGGTGACGAGTGCTTCGCCGAAGCGGCGAGGAAGCGTGCCGAGCAAGCCGACGTGGTCGTCGTGAACACCCACCTCTACGGCGCCCACCTCGCCAGCGGCGGTCGCGTGCTCCCCGACCACGACATCGTCGTCTTCGACGAGGCGCACGAGCTGGAGGACGTCGCCTCGTCCTCGCTCGGCCTCGAACTCGGCGCCGGCCGGTTCCGCGCCTTTGCCCGCAACTCTCGCGGGCTGCTTCAGCCCAACGAGGTGGCGCTCGCCGATGAGCTCGAAACAATGGGCGGCCGTTGGGAGATCGCGCTCGAACCGTGGAGGAACAAACGGATCCCGATACCCATGGTGGACGACGAGTTGGTAGCCGCCCTCGAGCTGGCCGCCTCACGGACCAGTCGACTTATCGCCGCCGTCCGCAAGGCCGACCCTGACGACGCCCGACGAACCCGCGCCCTGCAGGCCGGCGGCCACCTGGCCGGCGACCTCGCGTTCATCGCCGAACTTCCCTCGACGTACGTTTCGTGGGTAGAGGGCCAGACTCACGCCCCGATCTTCAAGTGCTCTCCCGTGGAGGTCGGGCCGCTCCTTTCGGAGAAGCTCTGGGGCGACGTCACCGCGGTTCTGACCAGCGCAACTATTCCCTCCCTGATCGCCGAACGGCTCGGCCTCGAACGTCCCATGGTGACCGAGCTGGACGTCGGATCACCTTTCGCCTACGAGGATCACTCCCTCCTCTACTGCGCCCTCGACCTTCCCGATCCTCGGAACCCCGGCTACGAGGAGGCCATGCACGACGAGCTCGAGGCGCTAGTCCGTGCCGCAGGAGGACGCACGCTCGCCCTCTTCACGAGCTGGCGGGCCATGACCGCGGCCGCCGCGGCCCTCTCGCCCCGCCTTCCGTGGCGGGTCCTGACCCAGTCCGACCTGCCGAAGCCGGCGCTCATCAAGGCCTTCACTGACGACGAGACGTCGTGCCTCTTCGCGACGATGGGGTTCTGGCAGGGGGTCGATGTGCCCGGCGTCTCGCTGTCGCTCCTGACCATCGACCGGCTCCCCTTCCCCCGACCCGATGAGCCGTTGCTACAGGCGAGGCGTGAGCGCGCCGGCGCGGCAGCGTTCCGGCTCATCGACATCCCACGCGCCGCGACGATGCTGGCCCAGGGAACCGGTCGCCTCATCCGTTCGGCAAACGACCGAGGCGTGGTCGCCGTTCTAGATCCAAGGCTCGGAAAGGCGAACTACCGATGGGATCTCATCCGCGCCCTCCCGCCGATGCGTCGCACTCGGCGCCGGGCCGAAGTCGAGGCGTTTCTCGCCCCGCTCCGCGAGGCGGTCTGACTACCCCTCGTTCGACCTAACCTTCCTTGGACACCTGGGCGGCGTCGAACGAGCCCATCACGCTCATCTCCAAACCCTTTACGTCGTCGGCGATGACGGAGTGAACCATCAGCTGCGCCAAGGGGATGACCGGGATAGAGCTCATCACGGCGCGCTCGGCGGCGCGGAACAGCTCCAGCCGCTTGTCCGAATCCTTTTCCGCCCTCGCCGCTCGTAGCTGCGCATCTACCGCGGCCACGGAATATCCCGTGAGGTTGCTGGACGACTCCGTCGTGAACAACGGAAAAAGGAATGCATCGGCGGAGGGGTAGGCCGCGATCCATCCCAGACGGAAGATCTCCTGTTGGCCGGAGAGCACGAAGTTCTGGTAATCGCCGAGCGGCTTCGGACGCAGGTCCGCGGTGATGCCGACTTCTTGCAGATTCGACTGGATGGCCCGGGCCACGGCCTCCTGCGTCGGGTCGTCGTCGTAGTCGAGCGCCACCTGAAGGGGCGGCTGGCCGCCGCGCGCCTCCTCCAAGAGCCGACGCGCGCTTCCCACGTTGTGGTCGCACAACGCGCCGCACGCATTCGACTGGAAGCCGGGCACTCCACCGACCGTGATGGCATTCAGCGGTTCGACCGTCGTGCCGTACACGGCGCGCACCAGCGCATCGCGGTCGATCGCCTTGACGATCGCCTCGCGCACCCGGGAGTCGACGAACTTGGGGTTCTTCATGTTGAAGGCGAAAACCAACTCACCCGCGTACGGCACGAATCCGTCGTCACCGAACCGGACCGTTGCGTCCTCCACGCGCTCGGGCGGAACACGGGACCAATCCACCTCGCCACGGGTGAACGCGTCGTACGCCTTGCCCAGGTCCTCGTAGATGTGAAATTCGATGCCGTCGAGCAGAACTCCGTCGCCGGCGGCTATCAGAGAAATGACGTCGGGTCCTCTGCTCGAGAGCGCGAACGGCCCGCTTCCCACCGGCGCGGCCTCGAAGTCCGGCTCGCCCGCCTCTTGGCGCGGCACTATCCCCAGGACCGGACTCGACAGGACGACGGGCAGCACCGACAACGGCTGATCGAGCGTGATGCGGATGTGATCCGGAGCGACCACGGCGACGCCGGCCAGCTCCGGCACGGACCCGTCCCGCCCGAACGCGGGGAAGCCGGACACCATTTCCAGCAGCTCCGCCCCCGCGGAGCCCGAGCCGCGACGGGCGACGCGTTCGAAGCTCCACTTGACGTCCGTCGCGGTCAGCGATCGGTCGTCCGAGAACTTTGCCGCCGGGTCGAGGAAGAAATCCCAGATCAGTTGGTCGGGGGAAGATTCCCACCGCGTCGCCAGCCCCGGCGCGGCGACACCCTTCTTCGGATCGAAGGTGGTGAGCGTGCCGAAGAGCTGGTCCGCTATCAGGACCTCCTCGAGCGATCGCGCCTTGGCCGGATCGAGACTTCCCGGCGCGGTGATCCCAACCCGCAACACTCCACCTACCTCAGCGGGATCGTCCTTCCCGGCGCGATTGCAGGCGGCCGACAACACGCAAAGCGCGAGAACAGCGCAGAGGAGGGAGCGGCGACCCACCGGTCGACCGGCTACTGAAGTCGGATAGCGAGGATGAGCGTGGTGAACGCCCAGATGACGCTGAAGACAACCGTCAGGCGGTCCAGGTTGCGCTCCATCACGGTCGAGCCGGCCGCCGCGGCCCCCACGCCACCGAACATGTCGGACAGACCGCCGCCCTTGCCGCTGTGGAGCAGCACGAGCACGATCAGAAGAATCGAGACGAGCACGTGGACAGCCACGATCAAACCGGTAATCACGAGGGACAGAGGCTAGCCGCGGCCGTAGTCGGGGCCGGCCAGGCGTCAGACGTCCGGGATCGTGGCTAGCTGGCCGGCTATGACCGTCCGCTCGTCCTCCTCCGGCTCCCGAGCCAGTGCGGCATTGGCATGGTCGATGTGCCGCTCGCGGCCGTCGCGATCACCGGCGGCGGCGCAGGCACGCGCCATCCCCTCGTGTGCGGAACCCAGACGCCAACCGTCCCAACCCTCGCGCTCGGCAATTTCCAGGCTGCGGCGGGCGGCGGAGAGCGCCAGGTCGGTCATCCCAAGGAGCGACGCCACGTGGGACACCTGCCACTCCCCCATCCACACCAGGTCCGGCCTACCGATCTGCCCCTTGTGCCACCGCGACGCAGCCGCGGCCACCAGCATGTCCACGTTCTCGTCCCCGGTGCGATCGCTCTTGTCGATCAGCTCCCAGCTCGCGTTGAACGCCTCCGCGCCGAAGCGGGCATGCCAGTTGACCGCTTCGTCCTCCTCTGTCATGAGCCCGGCGAAAGCGGCTACGTGGGCGACGCTTGGACGACCCGCGAGAAGTCGTCGGGGTCGAGGCTGGCTCCACCAACGAGCGCGCCGTCGACGTCGGGCAGCGCCAGCAATTCAGCGGCGTTGACCGGATTGACCGACCCGCCGTACTGGATGCGCACCGCGTCAGCCGCGGCGGCCCAGCCCTCCCGGACCACGCCCCGGATGACGGCGGCCATCGACTGTGCGTCGTCCGGGCTTGCAGTGCGACCCGTTCCGATGGCCCACACCGGCTCGTAGGCCACAACAAGGCCGCTGACCTGATCCTTCGACAAGCCGGCCAGCGAGCCGCTCACCTGCGAAGAAACCAGCGAGTCCGCTTCGCCGGCTTCGCGCTGCTCCAGCGTCTCGCCGACACAGACGATCGGAGTCATCCCCGCGGCAAGAACCGCCTTCGCCTTGTTGTTGACGATCTCGTCTGTCTCACCGTGCCCGGCGCGACGTTCCGAGTGACCCACGATCACGTACTTCACCTCGAGCTTGGCCAGCATGGTGGCGCTGATGTCGCCGGTGAAGGCCCCCTTCGGCTCCCAGTGCACGTCCTGCGCGCCGAGCAGAAATGAAAGTCGGTCCGCGTCGATCAGGGTCTGCAACGTGCGCAAAGACGTGAACGGCGGGTGCAGAGACACGTCGGCGGCGAGACGCTCGCCTTCCCCGATGCGCAGCGCCAGCTTCTGCACCAGCTGAATGGCCTCGAGATGGGTGAGGTTCATCTTCCAGTTGCCGGAGATCAGCTGCTTCCGGCCCGCCTTAGCCGCGCTCATCCGCGCTTCCCCTCTCGTAGTGCCTTGAGTCCGGGCAGGTCGCCGTGCTCGATCAGTTCGAGCGACGCGCCCCCCCCGGTCGACAAGTGGTCGACGTCGTCGGCCAGACCGAACTGGGCCAACGCGGCAGCGCTGTCACCGCCGCCCACCACCGTGAAGGCCTTGGTCTCCGCTACCGCTTGGGCGACAGCCCGGGTTCCGGATGCGAATCGCTCATCCTCGAACAGCCCCATGGGTCCGTTCCAGAGAACAGTCCCCGCTTCCGCGATGGCGTCGGCAAACTCCGCTGCGGAACCCGGCCCGATGTCGAGGCCCTTCCATCCCGGCGGAACCGAGCGGCCCATGGAACGCACCTCGCCATTCGGGCCCATCCCGACGAGATCGGTGGGCAGCAGTATCGGCTTGGGTCCGTCGAGTAGCTCTTTGCACACCGGCATCTGGTCGACTTCGAAGAGGGAGTCCCCTACGCCGTAACCCTGAGCGCCGAGAAAGGTGAAGCACATACCGCCGCCCACAATCAACTGGTCGACCCGTTGGAGCAAGGCGCGCAGGACGCCGAGCTTGTCGCTCACCTTCGCCCCGCCGACGACGGCGACGAAGGGGCGTCGCGGGTTGGTCAGGAGTTTGCCGAGCACCTCCGCTTCCCGGGCCAGCAACCGCCCGGCCGCCGAGGGCAGGTGTGAGGGCGGTCCGACGACGGACGCATGAGATCGGTGAGCCGCGCCGAACGCGTCGTTGACGTACAGATCGTGGCCTTCGACCAGCTGATCGACGAAGGCCGAATCGTTCGCCTCCTCACCGGGATCGAAGCGCAGGTTGTCGAGCAGGTCCACGCCCGGCGCCAGTTCGGCCAGCCGCGCCCGCACCGGTCCGAGGTCGTACTTGGCATCCGGCTTCCCCTTGGGGCGCCCCAGGTGGGTGCACGCGGTCACGTGCGCCCCGGCCTGCTGCAGCCACTGAATCGTGGGCAGCGCGGCGCGGATGCGCATGTCGTCGACGACGCGGCCGGCCTCGAGCGGAACGTTGAAGTCGGCCCGAAGCAGGACCCGCTTCCCCGAAGGATCGGGCAGGTCCTCGAGTTGCGGTAACGCGGTTGTCAGCTCGTGGATCCGATGTGCTGGATGAGGTCCAAAAGCCGGTTGGAGTACCCCCACTCGTTGTCGTACCAACCGCCGACCTTCACGAGGTTCCCGATCGCCATGGTGAGCGGCGCGTCGAAGGTGCAAGACGCGGTGCTGCCGACGATGTCGCTGGAGACGATCGGGTCCGTCGAGTACACGAGGATGCCAGCGGACAGAGGCCCGCCGCTCGCCGCAGCGCGGAATGCTTCGTTGACTTCGTCGACAGTCGTCTCCTTGGACAGGAGCGCGGTGAAGTCGGTGAACGATCCGTCCGGCACGGGCACGCGCATGGACTGCCCGTCGAGCTTGCCCTTCATTGATTCGAGGACAAGGCTCGTGGCGCGTGCCGCACCAGTGGTGGCGGGAATCAGGTTCAGCGCCGCGGCCCGCTTGTCGCGCTGGCCCTTCTCGCGGCCGGCGCCGTCGATCAGCGCTTGCGTCGCGGTGTAGGCGTGGATGGTGGTCATCAGTCCCCGCTCGATGCCGAATGCGTCGTCCAGCACCTTCACCATTGGCACGAAGCAGTTGGTGGTGCAACTGGCATTGGAGACGACCTGGTGCTTGGAGCCATCGAAGTCCTGGTGGTTGACGCCGTAGACGAAAGTCGCATCGACGTCGGTCCCCGGCGCGCTGATTACGACCCGCTTCGCCCCCGCGTCCAGGTGCTGGGCGGCGAGCTCGCGCTTGGTGAAGAAGCCGGTGGACTCCACGACGACGTCGGCCCCGACGTCACCCCAGGGAACTTCTTTCGGCTCGCGCTCGGCGAACATCTTGATCGAGCGCTTCCCGACCTTGAGCTCGCCTTCGAGCGCCTCGACCGGCTCGGGCAGGCGACCGAAGACCGAGTCGTACTCCAACAAATAGGCCATGTCCGACAGCGGTTGCAGGTCGTTGCACGCCACCACCTCCACGCCGCCCTTGGGGTCGGCCATCACGGCCCGCAGGAAGTTGCGCCCGATTCGCCCGAAGCCGTTGATGCCTACCCGTACGGTCACGTGATCGCCTTTCGCGTCGTCGAAATACCTTCTACTTAGGTTTTATCGCACCAGTCCGCGTAGCGCGACGGCTAGCGCTTCGGGGTCGTGACCCACGCCTGACGCATCGGACATGCCTTCCGGGGGGATCACTGCGCCCGGGTCGATGCCGTGGGCCCGTAGGGCGGCGACGTGCTCGTCCAGCCCGTAGCCCGAGGTCTCGGGCTCCTGCGGTCGCAGATTCGCCACATAGACGACCTTGTCCCTCGCCTTCGCGACTGCGGCGCCGAGGTCCCTGACAACCAGAGCAGCCAACACGCTCGTATAGAGCGACCCGGGGCCCAACACGATCTGGTCCGCGGCTTCGACCGCCGCCACCGATTCCGGCGTCGCCGGCGCGTCCGGCGGCACCACCGCAACCCGCTGGATCCGGCCGTGTTGACTGACTGCGAGCTGACCTTCGACCTCTCCGTCATACGAGTCGGCCTTGAGCACGACTGGCGACTCGGTGGCCGGCAGGACCCGGCCCGTCGCCCCGACCATGCGGCCCGCTTCCGCGAGCGCGGCCACGAAGCTTCCGGTAGTAGCCGCCAGGCCGGCGATGACGAGATTGCCGAGCGCGTGACCCTGCAGCTCGCCTGAGTCGAAGCGATGCTCGAAGGCTCGGGCCCAGAGGCCGTCGTCCGCCTCGGCGAGCGCTACGAGACAACGCCGCAGGTCGCCCGGCGCCGGAATTCCGAGCGCGGCGCGCAGCCGTCCGCTGGACCCACCGTCGTCGGCCACCGACACCACCGCGGTGACCTCAGAGGCATAGCTGCGCGCGGCGCGAAGGGTCGCGGCGAGCCCGTGCCCTCCTCCTATGGCAACGACCCGCGGCCCCTCCCCCAGCGAACCGGCCGCATTTTTCCGCTGTATTGACGGGATTTTGCGGCCAGTTGGATCCGGCGTCATACGGAGACGTCCAGGTCTCGGTGCACGACGGTCGGTGAAAAGCCGCGGGCCCGGATGAGACCACCGATCTCCTCGGCCAGCGCCACGGAGCGGTGGCGGCCCCCCGTACAGCCGACGGCAACCGTCAGATACGCCTTGCCTTCGGCCACATATCCCGGCAGCACCAACTCGAAGAGATGGTCCACGCGCTCCAAAAAGTCCTTCGCAGCGTCGGCCGACAGCACGTAGTCGCGAACGGGCGCATCGAGCCCGCTCTTCGGCCGGAGCTCGTCGACCCAATACGGGTTGGGCAGGAAGCGACAGTCGAGCACCAGGTCTACGTCGAGGGGTAGGCCGTTGCCGTACCCGAACGAGACAACAGAAGTTTGCATGCCGCCAGACGGATCTTCGGTTCCGAACGACGAACGCAGGCGGTCGCGTAGCTCGTGCACGTTCAACCGGGTCGTGTCGATGACCAGGTCCGACTCCCCTTTGACCGGCGCCAGCAGTCGCCGCTCCTGGTCGATCGCCTCCGCCACGCTGCCCCCGCTGACCGGATGGCGGCGGCGATTCTTTTCGAACCGCTGCACCAGCACCTCGTCGGATGCCTCGAGGAACACCATCCGGACGCGGTCGCCCTCGGCCCGCAAGCGATGGACGGCGCGTTGAAGGTCGGCGAGGTCGTCCTCGCCGAGGCTGCGGCCTACTACGAGGCAGATGCGCCCCGACCCGCGGATTTCCGGGATGAGGCGAGCCGGGAGATTGTCGATGACCTCCCAACTCAGGTCCTCGAAGGTGGAACCCGCGGTGGACCGACCGGCGCCCGACAGGCCCGTAACGATCACGTAGTCGGCGCGCGCATCCTCCGCCTTACCGCGCTCCCGCTCGTCGGGGTGCGTCCTCTCCTTCGGCGTCAC
>DATLBX010000030.1:0-6545 GCA_035526705.1 Acidimicrobiales bacterium
CGACACCGAGAAAGCGCCGGGCCCGTACATCGGTACGTTCGAGAATCCATGCCGCGCCCAGCCCGAGGAAGACGGCGGCCGCACCGACGGTCGCGGCGAGGCGCAGGGTGTTCCAAACGAGGGACAACACCCGGCTCGACATGGCGAGCCCGAAGGGGTCGGCCGCCTCCGCAGCGCGGATCCCTAAATAGACACACGGCAGAGTCATCGCGCCCGCTATGAGCGCCGCCGCCGCAGTCATGGGCCGCACCGGTCGTCGACTCACCACCGGCATCCTGACAGTTAGCTCAAACCTGCTTCCTTGATCAGGGTCGCGCTGTGCTCGAGGTTCTTGCCGAGCTCGTCGAGAGGCAGGTCGATTGTCCTCAGGCCCGCCAGCGGCGGCTGCCCCTCGGGGCCCTCGATGCCCTCGACCAGCGGGTACTCGCTGGTCTCCGTGCGGAAGAATTCCTGACCTTCTTCGGACAGAAGGAAGGCGACCAGCGCGTCAGCTTGGGTCCGGTTCTTGGCGCCTTCCATGATGCCGACGCCGGCCACGTTCACGAACGCGCCCTCTTCGGGGTAGATGTTGGCAACCGGAAGGCCTGGGTTCTCCTTCTTCTCGTTGAGTACGTAGTAGTGGTTGACAAGCCCGAGGTCGATCTCGCCTGCGGCGATGGCTTTGACTACCAGCCCGTTGCTGTCGTAGGTCTTGGCGCCGCTCGCCTTGAGGTCTGCCAGGAACTTCTTCACGTCGTCCTCGCCGATCTCGAGGATCAGCGCACTTATGTGGGAGACGAAGGACGCGTTGGTCGGCGCGAGCCCGACGCGGCCCTTCCACATCGGGTCGACGACCTCGAGAATGTTCTGAGGTAGCTCGGCCTGCGAAACCTTCTCGTTGTTGTAGACGATCGTGCGAGCCCGCCCGGTCACACCGGTCCAGTGGTTTTCTGGATCCCGGAACTTTTCCGGGACGTTGTCTGCTACGCCCTGAGACAACTCACCAAGTTGGCCCGCCGCCTCCAGCGCGGCCAGCGCGCCGGCGTCCTGCGAGAAAAAGACATCGGCGGGGGACGCGTCGCCCTCCTCGAGCAGCGTCGCGGTCAGCTCGGTCGTGTCGGCATAGCGCACCTCGAGGTCGATCCCGGACTCCTTCTCGAACCGCTCGAGCAGCGGTCGGACCAGGTTCTCATTGCGTCCCGAATACACGACGAGCTTGCCGTTCTTGCCCGCGGTGTCGTTGCGCGCCGCGTCCCCATCCGCGCTGTTCGTGTCGCCGCACGCGGCAAGTCCCGCCAACAGCACCAGCAGGGTCGCGACGAACGCGATCCGTGACCTCATCTCGAAAAAGCTCCTATTCAGGTTGCCCACCAAAGTTTGCCGAGCAACCTTATTGCGGCTCTACGCCGGAGGATCTCCCGCCGCGATGGCGAACGCTTCGTACTCCTCACCCGTGTCCTCTGCGTTCTCGAACTGGATCACGCCGAGCTCGGTGAAGCGTTCGCGCAGCCACCCGTCATTCGCATCCAAGAGACCGAGCTTGCGACAGTTGGGAACGATCTTGGAGAACAGCATGGCCTGGAAGATCGGGCGCTCCGGGGCCTGAAGGGTGAGCTTGACCGCGTCCTTCACCGGCACGCCCATGCGCTCCCAGACCTCCTGCGAGAGGAACCGGTCGCGCATACGGACCGCCGCTTCGAAGGCGAACTCCTGGCGCTCGCGAATTTCGGGTCCGGAGAGCTCCTGATAGAAGTCCTGCAGGCTGAGGACGCCGAACGCGACGTGACGGGCCTCGTCCGCCATCACGTACCGCAGCAGCTGCTTGAGCAGGGGCTCGGTGGTCATGGCCTGCATGAAACCGAAGGCGGCGAGGGCCAGACCCTCCACCATGATCTGCATGCCGAGGTAGGTCATGTCCCAGCGGCTGTCGGCGATGATGTCGTCGAGCAGCATTTTCAAATGGGCGTTGATCGGGTAGTGCCCCGACAGCTTCGTGTCGAGGTACTTGGCGAAGACCTCGACGTGGCGCGCCTCGTCCATCACCTGCGTGGACGCGTAGTACTTCGCGTCTACCCACGGCACTGTCTCGACGATCTTCGCGGTGCAGAGCAGCGCGCCCTGTTCGCCGTGGAGGAACTGGCTCATCGTCCAGTTCTGGTTCTCCACTCCGAGCTGCAGCCACTCCTTCTCGCTCCAGTTCTTGAAAGGGGTGTCGTCTAGATCCATCTCGTTGTGCACGCCGAGCACGCCGTTGGCGGCGTTGTTGGCGAGGACGACTGCCTCCTGATCGACGTCGGTGTCCCATGGCAGGTCCGTCTCGCCGTTCCACATCGAGTGCTTCGACTTCTCGTAGAGGCGCGACAACTTCGGACGCGCCCCTTTCTCGTAGTCCCACGTGAAGATGGCGTCGGCATTGTCCTTTACGGCGTGCAGCGCCTCGTCGACGTCGGTGTTGGAGACGGACAGAATTGCTTCGAGATCGTTGATCTCGTCGCGGCCGATCATGTCGCTAGTGGTCGTTGCCATGGTTGCTGCTCCCCTTTCGGGTGATCGTGGGGAGGACGAAGTCCTCCACTAGTTGGAGGGTTTGATCAGGGTCGGTCAGGCGCACGCGGGGATCGGGGTTACCCCAGTGGGAGACAAAGAGGCGCACGCACAGTTCGGCCGTGTGGCGCGCCGTGGAGGGATCGAGCCACCGCGTGATCGCGGGGGCCAAGGCCGCCGAGGCCGTGGACAGGAAGCGATCGAGCCCGGCGAAGCTGAGATGCGGAAGGACGAGCTCCGGCTCGTAACGCAGCACGAAGCGGACCGCTTCGATGGAGGCGATCCTCCTAGCCGCGGCGGTGATGCCGGCGGCGAGGCCGCGGCCGAGGTCGTCCGCTGGCCCAATGGCATCGTGGATCGACTGCACCACGCCCGCGACCTCCGCGGCGAAGACCGACTCGAGAAGCGCCTGCTTGCCGCCGGGATAGGCGCGGTAGGCGGATGCTCGGCTCACGCCGGCCTCGGCGGCGACGTCGTCCAGGTTGGTCTTGGCCACGCCGTAGCGGGAGATACAAGCCAGGGCGGCGTCGTGCAGCAGTTCCGGCATCTGCTGAGACAATACGAAGAATCCGTCTCGCTGTCTAGCCGGGGACCACCACCGGGAGGAATTGGGTCCTGACCAGCGACCGGGCGACCTCGGGATCGTCCAGATCGCGGTCCCCCGGGGCGGTGATGAAGGAGAGGACTAGCCGCGCCAGATGGGCGCCCGCCGCGTCGATATCCAGACCCGGTCGCCTGTCGGAGGTGGCCGCGATCGCAGGGCGTAGGTGGGTAGCCAGCAGCTCGACCAACCACGGCGTCTCGGATAGCAGGGCGGGCAGGATGCGCTCCGGCTCGGTCTGCAGCACCTTCTGGAGCACCTCGTGGGTGCTGACCGCCCGGTGGCCGAACGACAGGGTCTCGACGAGCACTTCCTCGAGATCCGCCGCTTCCGCGACGGTCTCGCGCAGCTGCTCGACCACGTGGGCCGTCTCCCACATAACCGCGTCGCGGATCAGCTGGTCCTTGCCGCCCGGAAAGTGCCTATAGACGGTCGCGCGCGACAGCCGTGCCTCCTGGGCGATGTCGTCGACCGCGGTCTTTCCCATCCCGAACCGCGCAATGCAGTGATAGGTCGCACGAAGGATCCGTTCGCGCGCGGAGGGGGCGCTCAGGACGCGACGGCCGGGCGTGGGGGTGGGGCCCCACGCTCCAGAGGAGCCTGGGTTGGGGTGCCCAGCCGGGAATTTGATAGCGGGGTATCGCGCAGCTTGAAGACGCCGATCTCGAAGGCGGGGAGCCACGGAACCGGGTCTGAGCCGTTCCAATCGAGTTTCTGGACTTCTTCCGCGGTGCGACGACCGGTCACCGAGCGCAGCAATTCCACGGCCCCGAGTGTCAATGTCGCGCCTTCGCCCTGGCCAGAAGACGCCCACGTGCGCTCGCCGCACACAATGTTCAGTCGGGGTAGGTCCAACTGTTCGGCCCGGCCGATGAGGGCCTTCGCCGCGAACTCGAGGGCCGGACCGTCAGCCTTCACGTTCGCGGGAGCGGGCAGTCCGAGTGCGTCGGCGATGTCGTGTTCGTGGCTGAGCAAGTCGAACACCAACTGGTTGGCGGCCCATTCCGGAAAGCTCGGAAGCAGCGCCTCGATTTGTGGACCGACGTCAGCCCACTCGCCGAGCACGTCGGCGAGGGTCGTGGACCGGCGGGCTTCGACCTGCGCCGCCGTCCAAGGGTTCGTCGCCACGCCATCGAGGTTCCCGGCGAGGATGTCCGCGCAGACACCGGTGAGGTGGCTGACCACGTCCTTGGGAGTCCAGCCCGGGCATGCCGGAACCTCGGTCCTGGTGGACGCCTCGCCCGCGGCGCGTAGCGTGGCGCTGATCCGCTCGCGACCTTCGCGATAGGCCTCCGCGGCCTCTGTCGTCATTCGCCGGAGACTAACGCCCTAACGTCTTGCTCCTTGAGCGACGAGTCCGCGCCCGAGATGCCTGACGTGGAAACGGTTCCACCGGCGCGTCCGAAGCCGAGTCGGAGGACGCTGACTCTCCTTGTCGTGCCGATCATCGTGCTGTTCGTCGTCGGGACCGTGGCAAACATGATCCACCCGACGCTGCTGGTTAATCACCCTCTGTTGCTCGTCGGGCTCGAGCCGCGTTTCAGGTACATGCTGCTCGTGGCGCCGCGGGTGGACCTGCTGCCGTTCATGGTGATCGTTCTCGCCCGACGGTTGTTCGCGGACCCCTTTCTCTACGCGCTCGGCCGGCTGTACGGCGACTCGGGTGTCCGATGGATGGAACGCCAGTTGCAGGACACGATCGGGTGGGTGCGGAAGGTGGAGCGCGGGTTCGGCAAGGCCGCGTGGCTATTCGTTCTGCTGTGGCCCGGGCTACTCGTCTGCACGCTCGCCGGCGCCACGGGCATGTCCTTCAGCGCCTTCATCATTCTCAACATCATCGGGACCGTCGCCACGACGTATCTCTGCTACGCCGCATCGGATTTCGTTTCGGGCCCGATCAACTGGCTCAACCACTTTTACAGCGGGAACCAGAAGATCTTGTTGATCATCTCGATCGCCTTGTTCGGCCTGAGCTTCCTGAGTCGCCGCCTACAGGGCAAGGGCGAACCCCTGTCCGTCAAGGAAGTGGAGAAGGTATTGAACGAGGAAGGCACCAAGCCGCCGAAGACCGACGAGTAGCTCGATGCGCGAGTCGCTTCCGCTGGTGGGACGCGATGGCCCTGCAGTGCTCGTCACCGGAGCGGTTGCCTATCGGCTGTCGCGGCTTCTGATGGCTGAGATGCGCCGAGCGCGCGATCGCGGTGAGCGATTGGATCCTGACTTGGTCGCAACAGTGCTCGCGATCGACGAAGCAGGTCGCGAATACGCAACCCGGAGAGTTCTGGGCGCCCTCGCGGCTTCCGCCGACGGAAGTACCGGAATTCCGTCGTCCGACGACCGTGAGACAAATGACGTGTTGACGACGACGGAAGTGGCAGAGCGACTCGGATGTTCGACTCGCAACGTCAGGGCGCTCGCTGAACGGGGTGCGTTACCTGGACGACGGGTGGGCCGCAGCTGGACCTTCGATCTCGTCGACGTTCAGGAGTACATCGACGCAAGGAGAACTGATGAATCCGATTGAAGAGAGCATGTTCGAAGATGGTGACGAAAAGAGCCACCGGAAAGTGCGGCGGCTGCAGAACAGCCTTTGGGAGATCCGTCACGGGGGTGGAGGCGGCCAACTGCTGTTCACCCGTGACGAGGTGGCCGCGGTGCTCAGAACGAAGCCGGAGACCATCGACAAGATGGTTGCTAAGGGACGGCTGCCCGCGGTCGTGCTCGATGAGGATGAACCGCCACTCTTCCGGCCTGAGTCGGTGCTGCGCTTTCTCGACGAGCTCGCTCCGCCCAAGAAGCGCCACTCCCGTGAGGATGACGAGGAGGACTACTCGGCGCCTTAGAGCCCTAGGACTTTGTCCAGTCCGATCGTTAAGCCGGGGAGGTTCGGCGCGGCCTTGATGGCGGCGACGACCCCGGGCATGAAGGAGTCGCGGTCGTAAGAGTCATGGCGGATGGTCAGGGCCTGGCCCGTCGTGGACAACACCACTTCGTGGTGTGCGACCGCGCCCTTCATGCGCATGGAATGCACGCGAATGCCGGGCTCGGCCTCCCCCCCGCGGGCGCCCGCCACCACGTGATTGGTGGTCGGGTCGTCGGCCCACTCCTGGGAGGCCGCGGCCATGCGTTTGGCGATCTGCAGCGCCGTGCCGGACGGCGCGTCGACCTTCGCGTCGTGGTGCATCTCGACGATCTCCGCCGACTCGAAGTGCGGCGCGGCTAATTCAGCCAGCCGCATGAGTAGAACCGCCCCAATCGCGAAGTTGGGCGCGATCACACAGTTGCTGTCCACGAAAGTCTTGCGGAAGCGCTCGTGGTCCTTGGGAGTAAAGCCGGTGGTGCCGACGACTGCGTGTACTGCGTTCTCGGCGCACCACTTGAGGTTCTTGCGGGCGGCTTCGAGCACGGTGAAGTCGACCGC
>DATLBX010000031.1:0-15197 GCA_035526705.1 Acidimicrobiales bacterium
AACCCGCGTCGACCATCCCTGTCGTCGGTGCGTCCGGCGCGATCGCCGGAGTCATGGGGGCGTACCTCGTTCTGTTTCCGAACGTGCCCATCAAGACGTTCGTGATGTTCTTCTTCATCACGTTCGTAGACATTCGAGCCAAATGGCTGCTCGGGTTCTGGTTCCTGTCGCAGTTCTGGGTCCAGCCCGATTCGGGAGTCGCGTGGATGGCTCATGTAGGCGGGTTCGCCTTCGGGGTCGCCGCCGGGCTCCTATGGAAGGCCCGCGCCAAACCCGACAGCGACTACGAGCTAAAGCCCTTTCACTAATCGCTTGCCCGGGCGGGGCCCCGCTCCCCGCCCTCCTCCGGAGCGTGGGACCCCACCCACGCCCGGCTTCGAGCACTCGGCGAGGGTCTCTGGTGGCCGCCGGAGACCCTCGCCGAGAAGAGTGGGTCCGTCCCCCTGCGATTGGTGTAGCGGAACGCACCCCCGCCCGGAATGGTCGGTTCGGGCTATATGCGTTGCCGGGTCCGTGATAGGTCTGAGCGATGCCCCGGTTCGAGCCCTTCCGTGGATTGAGATATTCGGCTGGCCCGGACCTGTCGCGCCTCGCGTGCCCTCCGTATGACGTGATCGACGCTGCCGACCGCGAGCGTCTCGCGGCGCAGGACGCCCGTAACGCGGTCCATCTCGAGATGCCGATCGGTGACGACGCCTACCGGCGCGCCGCCGCAACTTTCAATGGCTGGCGCGAGGACGGTTCGGTTGTTCAGGACGAACCGACCCTGTACGCGTACCGCATGACGCCGCCGGACTCTCCCCCTACCTACGGATACATCGGAGCTCTGGGTGTGACCGACGCCGATGGTTTGCTGCCGCATGAGCGGACCACACCCAAGGCGCGCTCCGACCGGCTCGACCTTCTGCGCGCCACGCGAGTCAACACCTCTCCCATCTGGGCGCTGTCATTGGCCGAAGGACTGTCGAAGCTGTTCACCCCACAGGAGGAACCGATCGGACGCGCCGTCGATGGAGGTGGCGTTCTGCACGAAATTTGGCCGGTGCCGGAAGCCGAAGCGAAGCAAATAAGCGATTTGGTCGGCGACGCGCCCGCCGCGGTGGCCGATGGTCACCACCGTTGGGAAACGTCCCGCAACTACCTCGCCGAGCGTTCGGATGATCCGGGAGCTGATCGCATCCTGGCGCTGGTGGTCGAGCTGGCTCCAGATCAACTCGAGGTCAGACCGATTCACCGCCTGATCGGCACGCTGCCCGACGGGATGCGGCTGCCCGAGGCCCTGGCCCCCTGGTTCAAGACCGTAGATACCGCGCAGGCTGCCATTCGGCTGCTCACCGCCGAGGGCGAGACCGGCCTGCAGGCCCTCGCTTCGACGGAATCAGCTGCCCGGCTCGACGCTGACGCGGAACGAGTCCAGATAGCGCTGGACGCGCTCGGGGTCACGGAACTGACTTACCCCCACGATGAGGACACCGTGCGAGCGGACGTGGCAGCCGGGAAGAGCGCGGCGGGCTTACTGCTCCGGCCGGTCACGATCGACGTCATCTCCGCCGCGGCGCGCGCCGGGGAGCGTTTCCCGCCGAAGACAACCTTCTTCTGGCCAAAGCCCCTCACGGGCTTCGTGTACCGCTCGCTCGACGGCTAGCAGCGGCGCCTCGGCTGAGCCGGGCTCTACGTGGGGCAGCAACGATGGGGCCGCGCCAACCTGCATGTTGCGGTCATGCGGGGGCGTAACGCGCCGGGACACGGGGTAGCGTTAGAAGGCCTCAAGCATCGGGGTGCGATGTGGAGGTATCGAATGCGTTGCCCCCTGTGTGGCGGCGAGCCTGTGCGTGAGTCTGACGGTGCCTACGAGTGCCAGCTCGGTCACCGCGTCACTAGTGAACGACTCACGAGGTCCGCTGACCTGAAGCTCTCCGAGGCTCTCTGGATGGCCGTCCAGGCGCTGGACAACGAGGCCGACGTGCTGCGGGTGGTAGGAGGATCAGACGCCGCCGGCTTCGCCGACGCGGCGGAGGAGCAGGCGAAATTGCTACGCGATTTCGCTCGTCGGCACGCGCCGAGGGTCAACGAGGCCTAGCACCACCGGTCGGCGGAGGCCGGGCCGGGACTAGCCGTTGCCCGCCTTCTTCGCCCGCTTTTGTTGGCGCTTCTCCTTGATCGACTTGCCCTTCTTCTTTTGCTCGGGCTTCTGAGGAACTTTGCCTGCCATGCGACGAGAGTACGCGCGCACGGTGCTCCCGGCCCGGCAATTCCCGCGCCGGTGGGATTTGGCTCCCTCGCGATAACTTTCAGCTATGGCTAAGAGGGGGCTTGTCCTCGTGGCAGTTACCGCGCTCTTCAGTCTCTGGCCAACCGTGGCGTCCAGCGCTCAAACGGAGACGGGGCCCGAGGCGGTCACCGCGGAGAAGACCGGCTGGTGGAACAGCCTGCAGGGAATCGAGAGCGGTACTCCGGCGGCCCCGGTCGGCGGCGTTTACCCCGGCTTCCCACAACAGGCCACGGGCGTCCCCCCGGGGGATTTCGCGGCGGGCCTGCGCGCCGGTGAGGTCGACAAGGTCGCGGCGATCGGAATCCTCGTCGACGCGCCACCCGGCGCCACGGTCGAGGAGTTCACCATGACCCTCACGGAGTCGGCGGACCCAGCGGCCAACAACGGAAGCTCGGCCGTAGCCGCGGTCACCGCGTGCCCCATCGTCGCCTACTGGGTCGAAGGTGAGAACGCCCGCTTCAACGGAAGGCCGGAGGCGGATTGCAACCTCGCGTCCATCCCTGGCGTGCGCGACGCCGAGGGGCGTTGGAAATTCGACCTGAAGCTCTACGGGAACGCCATCTTGGCCACCGCGACCACGCTCGGCCAGAACGGGGTTCTGCTCGTGCCCGCCGGCGCGGCGCCTGAGACTTTTCAAGTGACGTGGGCGGGAATCGCCTCCGAGACTCCCCCGACCTTCACGTTCCGCGCCACGGGCGGCGACAGCCCCGACGACGCGTTCGCCGGCTCCGAGGGGTTCGGCTCAGTCGGTTCATCGGACTCGGGCTTCGGCGGCGACTTCTCTGCGACCACATTCGACGACATCCGAACCGACTCGTTCGACGCGGGAGGTTCGGAAGTGGACCTCGGCGCCGGGGCGGCGCCCACCTCTGACGTCGGTCAAGGGGTCGCGCCGCCGGCGCAGCCGGCTGACCGCTCCCTTGGCCGGGAGATCGGCAACATCGCCGGGAATCTCCCTGCCTACACCGTGCCGGCCTTCCTCCTGATTCTTGCCCTGATGGCGGGAGTCGGCCTGTCGGTAGGGCGCCCGCTAGAAACAGAGGAGATCTTGAACCGCCGGGGCGGCGTGAGTCGCGCTTTGGCGGCGCGCCGTGCGGGCAGGCACACGACTTTGGAGGCCACGTGACCCATTTCCCTTCACCAGCACGCCGCCGGATTCGGCTGGCCATCGTCGTTGGCCTGCTCGCCCTCATGGTTGCGGCATGCGGACAGAAGGCGAATGTGTCGAGCGTGGCTGCGGGCGAGTCGGGGCTCGGTGACGGCACCGAGGGTGGCGCATTCGGAGACCTCGGCGCGGGCGGCGAGTCCGGAGGGGCCGTCGGCGGCGACGAGCTCGGCGGCGGCGCAGCGGGCGACGCCGGTACGGGCAGTTCCGGCGCTGGTGCGAGCGGGGCCGCGGCCGGCGGCGGCGGAACAGCCGGGAGTAGCGGGGGCGCCGCCGGTGGGGCGGGTGGGGGCGGAGCCGCGGCCGGGCCTGCAGCGGCCGGCAACCGCACCGGAATCACGGACAAAGTCATCAAGATCGGTCTGCACGCGCCAGTGACCGGCGCCGCAGCGGTGCCCACCGAAGCGTTTCGCCGCGGCGTTCCGGTGTACTGGAAGCACATCAAGCAACTCTTCGGACGGGAGGTTCAGGTCGTCTTCGAGGACGACGAGTTCAACCCGACGACCGCCGTGCGGGTCTGCCGGAAGATGGTCGAGCAGGACAAGGTGTTCATGCTCATCGGCGCGGCCGGCGGTGACCAGATCACGGCCTGCGCCAAGTACGCCAACAGCGTCGGCGTCCCCTATTTGTCAGCAGGCGTGAACCAAGCCGAGCTCGACAAGCTGCGCGGCTACTTCGCCTTGTCGCAGAGCTATCTGCAGCAGAACCCGATGTTGGCTCAGCTGGCCAAGAAGACCACGAAGAACAACAAGTTCGGAATCGTCATCCAGGACACACCGGCGTTCCGCGAGAGCAAGGCCTCGATCGAGGGACTCGCCAAGGAGCGTGGCCTCGAGGTCGTCTACAGCAAGTTCATCTCCAAGCAGCCCAGCCAGTCGGAGATCCTCACCATCAGCCGGGAGCTACAAACTTCGGGGGCCGACGTCGTCTACGTCCTCTTCTCCCCCACTCCTTTCATCTCCTTGGCGCAGCAGTCGAACAGCCAGGGCTACAACCCCACGTACATCGGACCGGGCCTGTCGAACGGCCTCAACCTCGTCGCCACCGCGGGATGCCCGGGCGTCGCCGGCGCCAAGTTCCTTTCACCATTTCCCCAGCTGGACGCGATCGACCGGCTCGACCCCGCCTACAAGCCCGCCTACCGCGCCGAAACCGGAGAGAATCCCGACGACTTCGGGATCGCCCTCTGGGGCCTCAACAAGAGCGTCCACCAGGTGTTGTTGGCGGCCGGGGAAGGCATGAGCCGCCAAAGTGTCATCCAGATCATGGAGAGCGGCCGCGCCTTCGAATCGAACGTTTTCCCGAAGCTCCAATACAGCGCCAAGAACCACTTCGGGGCGCAGTCTTCCCACCTGCTCGAGGCAGACTGCGCCGCGCAGCAGTTCAAGACCGTCGCCACGTTCGCCACCGGCTTCTGAGTTACCGCCCGTCGCGGCTGCAGCGGCCCTAGGCTCCTCGCCCGATGGCTTCAGGGGGTGTACTCGCGCCTATTAAGACCCGTCTGGGCGACCAGTACGCGCTGGTGGCCGGATTGGCAGCCGCTCTGGTCGTCGTCGTGTTTCTCTTCGCCATCGGCCAGCGAGAGGCGATTGTCCTCGGCGTAATAGCCGGCGCGAGCTACGGACTGCTCGGACTCGGGCTGGTCCTGGTCTACAAGTCGAGTGGCGTGTTCAACTTCGCCCAGGGCGAATTCGGCACGGTCGCGGTTTTCGTCCTCTACCTCACCACCACGCAAGGCATTCCCTACGTGTTCGCCGCCTTGATCGCGCTCGTCGTCGCCGGGCTTCTCGGACTCCTCACCGAACGCGCCGTCATCCGTCCTCTCGCCTCCGCGCCGCGGGTCACGCTCCTCGTCGCCACGGCGGGAGTCGCGCTCCTCTGCATCGGTCTCGAGTTCTGGATCGGCCGGCCTGAACCCCGGCAGGTTGCTCCCGCCTTGGGCCGCACGGACCGAGTGTCGGTCTTCGGGATCTTCATCTCCGACCAGAGACTGCTGATCTTTGCTGCGATTGCGGTCATTGCCGCCGCCCTGGCGTATTTCTTCAGCCGTACCAACTTGGGGCTCGCAGTGCTGGCGGCCAGTCAGGAACCGACCGCCACCAACCTCGTCGGCATCAGCGTTGCTCGGATCTCAACGCTCGTGTGGGTCATGGCGGCGGTACTCGGTGGGGTGGCGGGCGTGCTCACCGCACCGCTGTTCGGCTTCGCCCCTGCGTTCCTGACGTCCACTGCTCTTGTCCCCGCCTTCACCGCGGCCGTGATCGGCGGGTTCACGTCGCTGCCCGGAGCCTTCCTGGGAGGCGTCATCGTAGGGATCGCCCAGTCGGTCGCCAGCAGCCTGGATCTGTTCGAGGACGTGCCGGGGCCCCAGACCGCATCCCTCTTCGTACTGCTCGTGCTGATCCTGCTGGTTCGCCCGCAGGGTCTGCTGGGAGGTAAGTAGCAGCGATGGCCGGGGTCTTGACTCGCCGGCGGAAGTCCATCGACCGCGACGAGATTCCACCCGACGTGATCGTCCACGACGACTTTCGACCCTCGACCGCAGGCTGGGCGGCGAGGTTCGGAGTACTCGGCTCGGTAGCCGTGCTCGTGTTGTGGCTGGGCCCGGTCGTCCTACTTGGTGGTGAGGAGTGGTTCGCCCTCTCCCTGGCCGCGATCTACGCCATCGTCGGACTGTCCCTCAACGTGCTCATCGGATATGTGGGCACCATTTCCCTCGGGCATCAGGCCTTCGTCGGCATAGGCGCGTTTGCGTCTGCCTACGTCGTGACGGAGATGGAGCAACCCTTCCTGGTCGGTGTCGCGCTCGCTGCGCTGATCGGGGCCTTCCAAGCGATGCTGCTCGGCGGCCTTGCACTGCGGGTGACCGGGCTCTACTTCGCGCTGATCACCCTTTCTTATGGGCTCTTTGCGCAGGACACGCTCTTCGGGATCCAGTCGGTGACCGGTGGCGGCGCGGGGCGGGAAGCGCCGTTGCCGACGGGACCCGACAACTTTGCGCCGTACTACTTCATCTGTCTCGCCTTTCTGGCGGGCGTGCTCTTCGTGGACTGGCGGATGATGCAGACAAAGGCCGGGCGCGCCTTGCTGGCGCTTCGGGAAAACCCACGCGTGGCGGCAACCTTCGGTATCAACGTGAGGGCCTATACGGTGCTGGGCTTCGGCGTGGCCGGGCTCTTCGCGGGCATCGGTGGCGCGCTGCTGGCCCACCTGAACGGATTCGTGGACTCGACCGAGTTCAGCTTTCAACTCGCGCTGGTGTTCGTTCTGATGACGGTGGTAGGGGGCCTTCGCAACCGCACCGGGATCATCATCGGATCGGCCTTCTTCGCCCTCCTCGACCTCCTTATCCGGAAGGTTCCAGGACTCGAACACCGACTGGCGGACCTGGACGTCACCATCCCTGTCGTCCTAGCAGTCGCCGGTCTGGTCCTCGCCGTCCTGGGCGGGTTGGGCCGGCACTGGATACGCGCCGGCATCGGCGTCGCGATCGGCCTGGTTGGCATCCTCATCTTGTCGCCGATGACCGTTCCGGTGATCGAGAACCAGATCAACGAGTTCCCAATCCTCGTGCCCGAGACGTTTGCGCTTGTAGTCGGCCCGGTTCTTCTGCTGGTGACACTGGTCATGTACCCCGGAGGCATCGGCCAGCAGATCCGTCCGATTCAACACTGGCTCTCGGGCCACAAGTTCGACATCCACGTCGGCGGCGAAGCCGACGTGCAGATCACGGACGTCCGCGCGTGACCACGCTGCTCGAGACCGATTCGCTGTCCATTCGGTTTGGTGGGGTGCAGGCCGCGACCGACGTGTCGGTGAAGGTCGGCGAGTGGGAGATAGTCGGCATCATCGGGCCGAACGGTGCGGGCAAGACGACCACTTTCAACATGATCACGGGCTTCTACAAACCGAACACCGGCCGGGTGCGCTATCGCGGCCAGGACGTCACCGATCTCCCGGTACACAAGCGAACGGCGCTGGGCATGGGCCGCACCTTCCAGAACGTGGGGCTCGTGAAGGGCGCCACGGTGCGCGAGAACCTCGTGACCGCTCAGCACCTTCGCGCCGAATACGGCGCCGTTTCGGCCATGTTGGGTTCGCCCGACGCGTTCGAAACCGAGCGCGCCCTTCGCCTGGAGGCCGACGAGATTCTCGATGTGCTCGGCCTCGGTGAGCTGGCCGAGACCCGGGTGGCCGGTTTGCCCTACGGGCAGCTGAAGCGCGTCGAAGTCGCGACCGTGCTGGCGACGGACCCGGATCTCCTCCTTCTCGACGAGCCCACCTCGGGCATGGGTCCGGAGGAGGCCCACGCCTTCGGTGACACCTTGATCGAGCTCCGGCGCGACTTCGGGCTCACCATTCTCATGATCGAGCATCACGTGCCGCTCGTGGTGTCGGTGTGCGACTACGTCTACTGCCTCAACTTTGGCCAGATCCTGGCCGAAGGCCTGCCCAACGACGTGCGTAATCACCCCGAAGTCGTACGGGCTTATCTCGGCGAGGACCCCGATGAAATCGCGCAAATGGAAGCCGGATAGATGTCGCTACTCGAGGTGCGCGGGCTCGAAGTGGGCTACGGGTTCCCGGTGCTGATGGGGATCGACTTCGACGTGGAGGAGGGCGAGACCGCGGTTCTGTTCGGCCTCAACGGCGCAGGCAAGACGACGACCGTCGCCAGCATCGCGGGGTTGCTCAAGCCCGACGCCGGATCGATCACGTTCCGTGGTGAAGAGATTGCCGGACTCAGCCCCGCGTCCCTCGTATCCAAAGGCGTCGCACTCGTACCGGAAGGACGGCGCGTGTTTCCCGCCCTGAGCGTCGCCAACAACCTTCGGCTGGGCGCGTGGGTCCGCCGGCGCCACGCCAAGGAGAACGAGGAGCGCCGCGCTCTCGTGTACGACTACTTCCCCCGGCTGAAGGAACGGTCAGAGCAGATGGCCGGACTGTTGTCGGGCGGAGAGCAGCAGATGCTGGCGGTCGGACGAGCCCTCATGTCGCAGCCGAAGCTTCTGCTGATCGACGAGGCATCGCTGGGGCTGAGCCCGGCATTGGCCAAGACCGTGTTCGAGGTCGTGAGGCGGATCAACAAGGACGGTGTGACTGTGATGATCGTCGAGCAGAACGTCGGGGTGCTCCCCTACGCCGACCGCGTGCTGATCATGGAAAAGGGGACGCTCGTGTTCAATGGCGTGGGCGACGAGATCCGCAACGCCAACCTGAGAGAGACCTACCTGGGAGGCGATGCCGCGTGATCGATCGATTCAGAGGGGTATGGGGCAACCTGGCCGGAAAGCTGGGGCTGGGCTTCTGCCTGGCGGGCTTCCTCGCCATATTCCTCGGCTGGAATGGTGCCGCGAGCTACGACCGGGTGCCGGCTCAGTTCCCGTGGTTGATCTCGGGCGGTGTTACCGGCCTCGCGTTGACTGTCATCGGCGCGTCGCTGATCGTCGTGGAGAACAACCGCCGTGACCGCGCCGCGCTGAAGGCGAGCCTCGATGAAATTCGCGTCCTCCTCGAGCACGCGCCGGCCGCATCGTCCTCCAATGGATTCGCGGCGCCCACCGTGGCCACGCCTGCCTTAGCCGCGGACGCCGTGATCGCCGGCAGCAGCAGCTACCACTCCCCCACCTGCCGCTTGGTCGCCGACCGCCCCGACCTGGACGTCATTACCCGGGACGAAGCCCAGAACCGAGACCTGACCCCGTGCCGCATCTGTTCCCCGCACCTCGATGCCGGCCGGCGTGCGGCGCCGAAAAGTGCCACCGGGGGCCGACCGCGTCGGGCGGAGCGTCGCTAGCTACTCGACGCTCCAGCTGCCGCCGGACTTGAGGAGGGCGGCGAGGTCGCCTGGGCCTTGGCTCTCCTGGGCGTCGAAGATCTGCTCCTGCACGCCCATCCCGTACTCCACCCGCTCGACGGCGCGGAAGACGCCGATCGGCGTGGGCTCGGTGGGGCCGCGGGCAATCCGGGCCAGCATGAAGGCGAGGCTGGTGTCGTGGAGTGACTCGTCGTGCACGAGGATCCGGTCTTCCCCGACTGTGGCCACGTCGACGATCTGCGGCACTCCCTTGGCGTCGAGGGCTATGCCCTTCTCGTTCTGCGGCCCGAAGCGAATGGGCTGGCCGTGGATCAGGGGGATGAGGTTCGACGGGCGGGCCTCTCGAGCCAGGATCTCCTCGAATGCGCCATCGTTGAACACGTTGCAGTTCTGGTAGATCTCGACGAACGCCGCACCCTTGTGGTCGTGGGCCCGCTTGAAGATTTCCATCATGTGCTTGCGGTCCATGTCGTGGGTCCTCGCCACGAAACTGGCCTCTGCGCCGAGGGCAAGGCTAAGTGGATTGAACGGGTAGTCGAGGGAACCGAACGGGGTCGACTTTGTGACCTTGCCTACCTCCGAGGTGGGTGAGTACTGACCCTTGGTCAATCCGTAGATCTGGTTGTTGAACAGCAGGATCGTCAGGTTGACGTTGCGGCGCAGCGCGTGAATCAGGTGGTTGCCACCTATGGACAGACCGTCACCGTCGCCGGTGATCACCCAGACCTTCAGGTCCGGCCGCGCCACGGCCAGGCCGGACGCGATCGCCGGAGCGCGGCCGTGAATGGAGTGCAGCCCGTAGGTGTTCATGTAGTACGGGAACCGGCTCGAACAACCGATGCCCGACACGAACACCGTCTCTTCGCGCTTGACGCCGAGTTCCGGCATCAGCATCTGCACCGCGGTCAGCACCGAGTAGTCGCCGCAGCCCGGACACCAGCGGACCTCCTGGTCCGACGTCCAGTCCTTCTTCGTCGTGGTGGGGTTCGCGACATCTGTCATATTGCCGGCTCGTCCACTTCGTTCCTCTCGTGCGGCTGGGTCCCCATCCCCGCCGCGCGGCTGCGAGCGGTTTCGATAAGACACACCCTCATACTCCGCCTCCCACATAGGTCTCGATGGCGGCCTCCAGCTCGGAGGAGCGCAGGGGCAGGCCCTGCACCTTGGTGTACGACTTGGCGTCGACCAGGTACTCAGCCCGGATGAGGCGGGAAAGCTGGCCCAGATTCATCTCCGGTATGAGCACGTGCCTGTACCGACTGAGCACTTCGCCGACGTTCGCGGGGAAGGGGTTCAGATGCACCAGGTGCGCCTGCGCGACCCGGCGCCCGCGCGCCCGGCTCTGACGTACCGCCGCGGCGATCGTTCCGTAGGTCGATCCCCAGCCGAGCACCAGCAGCTCCGCACCCTCTTCGTGGTCGACCTCCATGGGTGGAATGTCGTTCACGATCCGCGCCACCTTCTCGGCGCGCAAGCGGGTCATCCGTTCGTGGTTGGCCGGGTCGTAGGAAACGTTGCCCGTGCCGTCGGCCTTCTCCAGCCCGCCGATGCGGTGCTCTGTGCCCGGCGTTCCCGGCACGGCCCAGGGCCGGGCCAAGGTCTGCTCATCACGCACGAAGGGCCAGAAGGCCGGGGTGCCGTCGGGGAGGGTGTGATTGGGGCCGTCGGCGAACCGGACACTGATGTCCGGAAGGCTCTCGACTTCCGGCAGCTTCCACGGCTCCGCGCCGTTCGCGAGATAGCCGTCGGACAGAAGGATCACGGGCGTGCGGTACTTCAGAGCGAGGCGCACCGCTTCGATCGCTGTGTCGAAACAGTGAGCTGGGGTCCTGGCGGCGACAATCGGCAACGGCGCCTCACCGTGCCGGCCGTACATGGCCAGCATCAGGTCGGCCTGCTCGGTTTTGGTGGGAAGACCGGTCGAAGGACCGCCGCGCTGGATGTCGACGATCAGCAGCGGCAACTCGAGGCTGATCGCCAGGCCGATCGTCTCGGATTTCAAGTCGAGGCCGGGCCCGCTGGTCGTCGTCACTCCAAGGTGGCCGCCGAAGGCCGCTCCGAGCGCAGCCCCGACGGCGGCAATCTCGTCCTCGGTTTGCAGAGTGCGCACACCGAAGTTCTTGTGCCGGCTGATCTCGTGCAGCACGTCGGACGCCGGCGTGATCGGGTAGCTCGCCAGGAACAGCGGAAGCTTCGCCAGTTGTCCTGCGGCGATGAGGCCCCAGGCCAGCGCGGTGTTCCCGGTGATGTTGGTGTAGGTGCCCGGCGCGAACTTGGTCGGCTGAACCTCGTAAGGCGACGCGATCAGCTCGGTTGTTTCACCGAAGTTCCAACCGGCCTTGAAGGCCAGCGTGTTCGATTCGGCCACCACCGGCTTCGATCCGAAACGCTTCTGGATCCAGGTCAGCGTGTCCTCGGTCGGCCGGCTGTACATCCAAGAAATGAGACCGAGGGCGAAGAAGTTCTTGGAACGTTCCGCGTCCCTGGGCTTCGCTCCCGTGGGCTTGGTGGCCTCGAGGGTGATCGACGTCATCGGAACTTCGAATACGCGGAAGTCCGCCAGCGTCCCGTCGTGCAGCGGGTTGCCCGTGAAGCCGGCCTTCGCCAAGTTGCGATCGTCGAACGCGTCGGTGTTGACCAGGAGCGTGCCGCCTGGCGCGACATCGCCGAGGTTGGCCTTCAGGGCCGCGGGATTCATGGCCACCAGCACGTTCGGGGCGTCGCCCGGAGTGAGGATGTCGTGGTCGGAGATGTGAACCTGGAAGGCCGAGACCCCGGCCAGCGTTCCGGCCGGGGCCCGAATCTCGGCGGGGAAGTCCGGCAGCGTGGCCAGGTCGTTACCGAAAAGCGCGCTCGTTTCGGTGAATCGGGTACCGGTGACCTGCATGCCGTCGCCGGAGTCCCCCGCGAACCGGATGACGACGCGATCCAGCTTGCTGGATGTTTCCTGCTGCTCCGCGGTATCGGTCACCGAACCTCAGTCTATTTACGCCGGCTGCCCCCCACCGGGGACGGCGGAGAATCAGCCGGCGAGGAGGTCGTCGAGCGCGGCACCAGCGGCTGTGATGGCGCGCTCCACGCGGGCGCGTTGACGAGGCCGCAGGACGAGATCGGCCTCGACCTCGGTTCGACTCTGGGTCATTCCCCCGGACCGAAAAAACCGGCGACGGACGCGGCCCACGACGACGACGTCGTCGTCCGTGTCGAGACTCTCGACGCTGGCCGGCGGATCACGCCAAACAACCGGCACGGAATCCGCCGGCTCTCCGTCCACGTCGCGGTTTGCGGTGACGTCCAACGATGCAAGCCGTGTTCCCGACGGCAACTCCCGGATGCTCGCGGGGCGGCTCAGGCGGCCCCGTACGACGGTGAGGTTCATCTGCTTCTCCGATGCTCGAACGCGGAGCGGGCGTGGGTGGGGCCCACGCTCCGCAGCGGCTGGGTTGGGGCCCCAGCCGCCAAAGGGATCGCGGGGAAGCGACGCTTCGAAACATACCGAGCCCCGGTGACAAACCCCCCGCCCGGCCCGCCCGGGCGATCAACGCAACCCGCGGAGGCGTTGCTCGACGTCGACGTGCTCGGGGTCGTGAGTGGCGACGCGGAGGAAGTAGGCGCGGGCTTTGGGGAGGTCGCCCGAACGCTCGTACAGATCGCCGAGCGCGTACCACTGGCGCAGATGGTCGAGCCGGGGCTTGCGTAGCTCTCTGCCCACCGCGCTCTCCAGCAGTTCGATGGCCGCGTCCAATTGTCCCTGGTCGGCCAGATCTCCGGCGCGCACGAGACGGCCTTCGGCCATGACTTCGGTCGACGCACCGGCGCGGCGGAGCTCCTCCCATATCTGTTCGACCTTCTTGTGCCGGCCGAGAGCTCGGTAGCAGTCGGCGATCACCGGGTGCTGATCGAACGATTCCCCGAGCTTGTGGGCCTCGAGCAGCTCCTTCAGCGCAGCCGACCAGCTACCCATCCGATAGAGGACGAGCCCGAACAGCTCCCGCACTGACGCGACAGCCGGCAGATCACGCGCCAGGCCGCGCAGGATGGAGCGGGCCTCGGGGTAGCGGTCGCGCGCGTAGGCCTCGGCGGCGTGGGCGAGTCGATCCGCCAGGACCTCGCCTCTACGACCACCGGCGCGCTGAACCTCTCGGGCCACCTCGACGGGAAGACGCTCCCCCCGCGGTGCCTTGCGCCGCTGATCCCGGCCCGACTCGGCGCGGCGCGGCGACTTGTCCCGAGCCCGCTCCTCCCGTCGGCCCTGCTCCTTGGCGGGATGAACGTCGGTGCCCGGGTGGGCGTTGGCGCGGCGGCTCGGGGCGGTGGATCGACCTGCCTGTCGCTTGGCCGCCGGTGCCCGGGACTGGCGGGGCCGGTCGGCAGCTGCTTCATCCCGCCGCGCGGGGGCGGGGCGCTCCTCACCTTCCGGGGGCTCGCGCCACTCCTCGCCGGTGACGACCCGGCCGCCGCGGCGGGCCACGCTCCCCCACTTCTTGGGCATCTTGGGCGGCGGCTTGCGATCCGTACCGGATCCAGTCCGCCCACCGCGCCGCGGCGAGTCGGGTCGGGCGCCTGCGCTGCGGGGCGCCCGCGCCGGTGTCCGGCCGCGCTTCGACCGATCATCTGGGCGCTCAGGCATCGCGGCGACCTTAGGGGCCTGCCGCGGGTGGTCAGGCGGGCGTCAGATCCTTGGGGTCGACTTCGGAGATCTCGGCCTCTGCGGGGGCGTTGCGGACCGGGATGCTCAGCGTGAGGCCGGTGATTTGCAGAACGCGGTGCACCGAGTGCGCCGGCGAGTCGACGATGAGCTCGCCGTCGTGGGAGCGCGCCTTACGGGCTGCTCCGACCAGAACTCCAAGCCCGGTCGAGTCGATGAAGCTGGTCGATCGCAGGTCGACGACCACACTCGCCACCGAACCATCGATGATCTCGTCGAGGATCTTGCGCAGCTGCGGCGCGGTGTACGCGTCCAGCTCGCCCGAGACCGAAACGGTGGTCTCGTCCCCCCCTGCCTCCACCTGAACGTCAAACGCTGTGCTCTCGCCCATAGTCCCTCCCCGCGGCGTCGCAGCGCGCCACGCGCTGCTCACGTGTGACCGGCTGTCCGTTCAACCGACGTCGATTCGTACAAGATGCCACATCGCGAACCCCACTGGTAGTGAGATTGCCCCACTCGACGGCCCAGGCCCCGGGGACCGCAGCGGCGCGCCGTCGCAGAGAGGTTGGTTGGATCTGCACGGGAGAGTGCTCGGCGCGCCGGCCCCCAACTCGCCGGCGAGCGCGAAAAAGCCCCTGCAAACGCAGGGGCTTTTCCAGTTAGAAATCCGGCGACGACCTACTCTCCCAGGGGGTTACCCCCCAAGTACCATCGGCGCTGGCGGGCTTAACTTCCGTGTTCGGGATGGGAACGGGTGTGACTCCGCCGCTATGGCCACCGGAAACTTTGACTCCGTGGACGCGGCTATCGCGTCCAGCCTTGAGCCTTGCAGAGCGAGCACGAGCGAAGAAAATTGTTGTTGACTCTTTCCGAAGAAAGAGAAGTTCTCCAAGCCCTCGGCCGATTAGTACCGGTCAGCTGAATACATTGCTGCACTTACACTTCCGGCCTATCAACGTGGTCATCTGGCCACGGGCCTTACCAGGTTAACCCTGTGGGAAATCTAATCTTGGAACAGGCTTCGCGCTTAGATGCTTTCAGCGCTTATCCCTTCCGTAGGTCGCTAACCAGCGGTGCCCTTGGCAGGACAACTGGCACACGAGAGCTACGTCCGTCCCGGTCCTCTCGTACTAGGGACAGCCTTCCTCAGATTTCCTACGGCTGCGACGGATAGGGACCGAACTGTCTCACGACGTTCTAAACCCAGCTCGCGTACCGCTTTAATGGGCGAACAGCCCAACCCTTGGGAGATGCTTCACCCCCAGGATGCGACGAGCCGACATCGAGGTGCCAA
>DATLBX010000032.1:0-17968 GCA_035526705.1 Acidimicrobiales bacterium
AGCCGCGCAGGTGGCCGCGTTACCCCGTGTGGAGAGGCTGGCCCGGGAATGGGGGCCAAGGACGCGCCGTTGGTCCTCCAACAACGCGTCGAACTGCTCCAGTGCCTCGCCGACCCGGCCGGCTCTCCCCAGCCAGTGAGCGAGCTCGGCGCGAGTCGCGAGGGTATCGGGCGCATCAGGGCCCATAACCCGGGATTGGTCGGCAAGCAGACCCTGGAGCTCGTCTATTGCCTCTGGGATGCGGCCTGCCGCCGCCGTCCAACGCGCCGTGTTTCGGCGCAGGAGGAGAGTGCCCGGGTCCGTCGGAGGGAGTAACCGAAGGCGGGAGCGGAGCGCCTCCGCACCGAGGGTTAGGGCTTCGGCGTAGCGGCCCAGTCCGTAGGCGACGTCTGCCGTGATCTCCCGGGTCTCGAGGAGGGCCAACTCGGACAGGTGCGGAGTGGCTCGGTCGAAGATGGAGCGCGCTTGGCGGAGACTGGCCGTGTCTGGTTGGGAAGCGAGGTGGCGCATCGATCGCACGACGGCTGCCTCCCACTGCTCGTCTCTGTCGATGAGACCTTCCGCTTCGGCCGCGACTATTAGCCGCGCCTGGAGGACCGAGCGCTCGTCTGACACTCCGTCCCACTGAACCGCTTGAACGATCGCCCGGTAGAAGTCAGCCAGGTCAGCGCGGTCGGGCCAGTGCGACTCGGCCTTACGTCGGGCGATGTCGAACTGATCCGGCTCGTGGAACCGCCGAAGCCACTCGTCGACGGTGCGCACCCATTGGTGCACCGACGCGTCCCGATCGACTCCCGAGATGTCGCCGACCTCGTCGGCGAGCCAATCGACCGAACGGACCGCGTCGACAACCACCCCGGTGTCCCATCGGTCGTCACCGTCGGCGATCGCGGGACTCACTCCGGCCAGGCTGGCGAGTGAGGCCAGCATGCACGCCCGCTGCACCTGAACCGGGAGCTCCTCCCACCATTCCTCGTAGAGCCGTGCCACCTCGGCGGGCAGGCTCCGCGCCACGGTGAGGGCCCGCTCGGGCGTGTTGGCCCGGCGAAGCCGCGCCGACCCGCAAGCCAACCGGAGCGCGAGGGGTGTCCGAAAGCGCTCGGCCAGCACCTCCTGCGCTTCCGCGAACAGCTCTGGTGCCAGCGCCTCGACGAGGTGAAGCCTCTCCTCGACGGCAATCTCATCGAGGCTCGCGGCGGGCCCCTCGTTCGTCCAGCGCTCGGTGCGCTCCTCGGGGACCCGTTCGAACAACAGCCGTGCCGGCCGGTCGGCACGTTCGAGTGTTCCTGGCCACGAGCTGGTCACCACCAGCACCGGGCAGTCCTGGGACGACAAGATGCGCGCCAGCACCTCGGTCAGACCCTCGTCGGCCAGATGGACGTCTTCGACGAAGACCACCGCAGGAACGATCTCGCGAGCTATCTGGGGGAGACCGGCGGCCACCTCGTCGATGAGGTCCTTCGATTGGATCTCGCGCAGATCGCCTCGATCTTCCTGTTCCGACATCCGATTCGCGACGCCCGCCGCGGTCCACTTCACTGCTGCGAGCAGGAATCCCAATCCGGGGACGGCCACGTTGGCCAGCGATGCGGCCACACCGACCGCTTCGCCGATCGAGGTGTCCACCAGTTCGGAACGCTTTCCTGCCAGTTGCTTGCGCGCTCTCCGCAGCCGGGAAGCCTTTCGCCGCCACCGCTTCTCGAGGTCCGGCGCCAGGATCCGCAGCTGCGCGATGTCAGAGGCCAAGGCCTCGGTCGGGGCGCCGAACCGAGCCGAACAGCTGATGCCCCACCACACCCACGCCGGGGTGCTCTGGGGCGCTGGATCCAGCACGGCCGGATGGGTCTGCTTTCGCTCGAGGCCGATGGCACGCACCGGATCGGCCACGGGTTCCGCGGCCATCTCCACGATCGATGCCGGCCAGTAGGCACCGTCGTCCTGGTGGTCGCGGGCCAGGGTGCGATAGAGCTCTTGCGCGAGACGGGTCTTGCCCCAGCCCGTCGGTGCCTCGAGCGAGATCCATCGCGGCGTCCGGTCCGTGACCACCGCATCGAACCGGCTCTGCAAGGCCGCGAGCAACTGCCGTCTGCCCTCCCCTACAAATGGCGCCCCGGTAGCAACCTCGCCCACCGGTCGCTCAGCGTATGGCTTGCCGCCCATGGCTGCCCCGGTCGTGTCAGTGTCCAAGCTCGTCGGCTGAGCCAAGGAATTCCGGCCAAGCGCGTTGGCGGGGGCCGCCGATAGGGTCCGACCATGACCGTGGATTCCGGATTGCTGGACAAGCTCGATTGGCGCAACATCGGGCCCCACCGGGGCGGGCGGGTCGTGGCCGTCGCCGGTGACCCGAACGACACCGGCACCTTTTGGTTCGGAGCGTGCGCGGGCGGTGTCTGGAAGACGACCGACGCCGGGACGTACTGGCGCAACGTCTCAGATGGCTTCTTCAACACAGCGGCCGTGGGCGCGATCGCAGTGTCGGCGTCGAACCCGCAGGTCGTTTACGCGGGAATGGGAGAGTCGTGCATCCGCTGCGACGTGTCGCACGGAGACGGCGTGTATCGCACCACCGACGGCGGACTGAGTTGGTCGCACCTGGGGCTCGAGGCGACGCGCCACATCGCCCGCGTCCGCATCCACCCGACCGACCCCGACACAGCGTGGGTGGCTGCCCTCGGCGACATCTTCACGAACAACCCCGAGCGCGGCCTCTACAAGACCACGGACGGCGGACGCACCTGGCGACTCGTCCTCCACAAGAGCCCCAAGGCCGGCTGCGCGGATCTCTGGCTCGACCCGAGCAACCCGAGCGTGCTCTACGCCTCCATCTGGGAAGCCCAGCGCTATCCATGGGCGCTGTCCAGCGGCGGCCCCGACTCCGGTCTCTGGCGGTCCAAGGACGGCGGCGAGACCTGGGAAGAACTGACGGACAAGCCCGGGTTCCCGGGGTCGCTTCTCGGCAGGATCGGAGTCTGCGCCGCGCCGTCGCGCCCCTCGCGCGTATGGGCTCTCGTCGAAGCGGCCGAGGACAAGGGTGGCGTGTACCGATCCGAGAACGGCGGGGAATCCTGGGAGCGCATCTGCGAGGACAAGTCCGTGCAGGGCCGGCCCTGGTACTACAGCCACCTCGTCCCCGATCCGCAGGACGCGGAGACGATCTACTCGATGAACTTCGGCTTCTACCGCTCGACCGATGGCGGCCGGAGCTGGAACGAGATCGACACACCCCACGGCGACAACCACGACCTTTGGATCGACCCCGCGAACCCAAAACGCATGATCGAAGGCAACGACGGCGGCGCGTGTGTGTCGTTCAACGGCGGGGAGACGTTCTCCACGATCTACAACCAGCCGACCGGGCAGTTTTACCACCTCGCAACCGACCACAACCGGTGGCCGTACCGCGTCTACGGAACGCAGCAGGACAACACCGCGATCTCCGTTCCCAGTCGCTCCACCAACGGCGGAATCATGTGGAGCGAGTGCTACCCCGTGGGGCTTTCGGAAAGCGGTCACATCGTGGTCGACCCGAAGGACGACGACATCGTCATCTCCGGCGCCGTGGGTTCAGCCCCCGGTGGCGGCGGACCCCTGCGTCGGTACGACCACCGCACCACCGCGAACCAACTGATCACCGTGTGGCCCGAGTACAGCTACGGCGAGGACCCGTCCAACTGGAAGCACCGGTTCCAGTGGACCTATCCGATCCTCTTCTCCCCCCACGACCCCGAGGTGCTCTACGTCGCCGGCGAGCGCGTGTTCAAGTCGACCGACGACGGCCTGTCCTGGGAGGCGATCAGCGACGACCTGACGCGGAACGACCCGGACAAGCAGAAGGCCTCGGGCGGTCCGATCAACCTCGACACCTCGGGCGCGGAGGTGTACTGCACGATCTTCGCCCTCTCGGAGTCGCCGCTGCAGAAGGGCTTGCTCTGGGCCGGCAGCGACGACGGGTTGGTGCACATCACCAAGGACGGCGGAGAGAAGTGGCGCGACGTCACGCCCACCGACCTTCCCGAGTGGTCACTCATCGAATACGTAGAGCCCTCGCCCCACGACGTCGACGTCGCCTATCTATGTGCAACCCGGTACCGCCTCGGTGACAAAACTCCCTACCTCTTCCGCACCGATGACGCGGGAGAGACGTGGCATCGCATCACCGAAGGCCTTCCTGAGGACGACTTCACGCGAGTTCTGAAGCCCGACCCTGTCCGCCCCGGCCTGCTCTACGCGGGAACCGAAACGCGGTTGTTCGTGTCGGTCGACGACGGGCGCAGCTGGCAGCGGCTCTCTTCGTCGCTTCCGGCGGTCCCGTACTACGACCTGCTGGTGCGCGACCACGAGCTGGTGGTGGCGACACACGGTCGCGGCTTCTGGATCTGTGACGACGTCACGCCGCTGCGTGAGCTACCGGCCGACCTCGCGGCGGCTCCCGCTGTCCTCTTCACCCCGCCGACCGCGGTACGGGTTTCCACGCCGCGCGGCTACCAGGGGACCCCCGGTACGCACTACCTCATGGGTGCGGGCTTCGAAGCGCGCAAGGTGCCGGGCTCCCCGTACGGCGAGACCGAGGCCGTGATGCTCGACGCGGGGACGAACCCGCGCGACGGCGTGTCGATTTGGTATTGGCTGCGCGACGAGGTGCCCGCTGACCGCCTATCGCTCTCGATCCTCGACGCGGCGGGCGTTGAAATCTGGAAGTTCTCGCCGGACCCCGCGGCGGAGAAGGAGTTGGAAGTGACGCGCCGAGCGGGGGACGCCGACGCCACCCCGGATGCGGCGCCGGCCCTGGGTACCGAGGGAGGCGAAGGCGAAGGCCTGTCGGGTGACGAGGTGCTCGATGTTGCACCTACACCTGCGGCCGAGGACGAGGACGAGGATCCGGACAAGCCCCAGAAGAAGCGGCACTGGGAGGTCCTGCCGCGTCACGCCGGGCTCAACCGCTTTGGCTGGAGCCTGCGCTGGCCCGCGACGTTCTCCGCTCCCGAAGATGGCAAGCCGCGGCGCCGCCAGAACGGCTGGGCGGTCCCACCGGGGATCTACACGGCCCGTCTCACCGTGGAGGAGGAGACGCTCGAGTCCTCCTTCGAGGTGTTGCGCGACCCGCGCTCCCGCGCGACGGATCAGGACCTCATCGATCAGCACGAGTTCATGCTTCAAGTCGTCGCCCTCACCGAAGAAGTGACCGACGCCGTCGGCCAGGTCAAGCAGGTCAAGGCGCAGGCCGCCACGTGGGCGCAGCGCGAGGACGCGCCGGAGGAAGTCAAGACCGCGGCGAAGGCGGTGGCAAAGGCGCTGAAGCCTTCCGAGTCCAAGCTGACACAGCCCAAGTTCACCGATTCGACCGACAGGCTCAAGCTCCCCGCGGGACTCGACGAGAAGATCCCGTCGATCGCGCCGGTGATCCTCAGCGCGGACGCGCCCGTCACCAGCCAGGCCCGCCAAGTGTGGGAGAAGCTGTCGGGCGAAGCCCGGGTGGCGCTCTCGGAACTGCAGGCGGTACTCGATAACGAGGTGGCAGCGCTGAACGACGCCATCACGGCCGGCGGGGTCAGCGTGATCGATACCTCGCCGCCGGGGACGAAGATCGAGGCCACCGCGGGGTGATTGCCCACACGGATCTCGCGGTCGGTTTCGGTGACCTGGAGGCCGCGGCGGGGCGGCTGGCGGGGGTGGCGCACCGAACGCCGGTGCTGACATCCCGCACTCTGGACGCGCGAGTCGGCTCTTCCGTATTGCTCAAGGCGGAAAACTTTCAGCGCGGCGGCGCATTCAAGTTCCGCGGTGCCTACAACAAGGTGGCGTCGATGCCCGCAGGCGAGAGGGATGGCGGCGTGGTCGCGTACTCGTCCGGAAACCACGCGCAAGCCGTTGCTCTTGCGGCCGAACTGCACGGCCTCCGGGCCACGATCCTCATGCCTTCGGACGCGCCACAGTCGAAGATGGAAGCAACTCGCGGCTACGGCGCGGAGGTGGTGACCTACGACCGCTACACCGAGGACCGCGTCGCGCTCGGGGAGCGTTTGGCCGTCGAACGGGGCGCCGCGCTGGTGCCGCCCTACGACGATCCGATGATCATCGCGGGTCAGGGCACCGCGGCCATGGAGCTGCTGGAGGACTCAGGTCCGCTCGACTCCCTGCTGGTGCCGGTCGGAGGGGGCGGGCTGATCTCCGGCTGCGCGACCGCGGCCGCAGCGCTGAGTCCCACGACCGCCGTGATCGGCGTGGAGCCAGAAGCCGGCGACGACACGCGCCAATCCATGGAGGCGGGTTGCAGGGTAGGCATCGAGGTCCCCCGGACTATCGCCGACGGGCTGCAAGGCAACATCCCGGGGGAACTCACCTTCCCGATCGTCCAGCGGCTCGTGGACCGAATCGTCACGGTCACCGACGCCCAGATAGTGGAGGCGATGGTGGTGCTCCACGACCGGCTCAAGATCGTCGTGGAGCCCAGCGGGGCGGTCGGGGTGGCCGCACTGCTGAACGGGGTCGTGCCCGTCGAGCCAGGTCAGCGCGTCGGTGTGCTGATCTCAGGCGGCAACGTGGGTGCGGGGCGGTTCGCCGAGCTCGTCGCCAATTAGGATTGGGTAGTGCCCGCAACGGTTGTCGTCGGCACCCAATGGGGTGACGAGGGCAAGGGCAAGCTGACCGATCTCCTCGCCAAAGAGATGCAGATGGTCGTGCGCTACCAGGGCGGCCACAACGCCGGCCACACGATCGTCGTCGACGGCGAGGTTTACATCCTCCAGCTGATTCCGAGCGGGATCCTCTACGACCACATCACGCCGGTTATCGGTAACGGCGTCGTCGTGCACCCGGGGGTGCTGATCCGGGAGATGGACACCCTCAAGTCCAAGGGCATCGATTGCAGCCGGTTACGGCTTTCCGGTAACGCCCATCTGATCATGCCGTACCACGAGGAGATCGACGCTCTCACCGAGCGGCGCCTCGGCAAGAACAAGCTCGGCACGACAAAGTCCGGCATCGGCCCGACCTACGCCGACAAGGCCAATCGAATCGGCTTGCGCGTACAGGACCTTCTCGATCCGGACATCTTCCGCCAAAAGCTCGACGTGGTGCTCAAGGAGAAGAACAACGTCCTGGCGAAGATCTTCAACCGGTTGCCTAAGCGGGCCGAAGAGATCGCCGGCCTCTACATCGACGAGTACCTGCCGCGGATCCGGCCACTGATTGCCGACACCGTCAACCTCGTCCACGAGGCCCTGGACGCGGGACAGCACGTTCTGTTGGAAGGCGCGCAGGCCACTTTCCTCGACCTCGACCACGGCACGTATCCGTTCGTGACGTCGTCCAACCCGGTCGCGGGCGGCGCGTGCGTCGGTGCCGGCGTCGGCCCGCTGCACATCAACCGCGTGATCGGTATAGCGAAGGGTTACGTCACCCGCGTCGGGAGTGGGCCGTTCCCCACGGAACTCTCGGGCGACGAGGCCGACCAGCTGATCGAGTGGGCGGACGAGTTCGGATCGGTGACGGGTCGCCGGCGGCGGGTGGGCTGGTTCGACACGGTGATGATGCGTCACGCCGTCCGGCTGAACTCGCTGAGCGAGCTGATGGTGGGAAAGATCGACAAGCTCGACCAGTTCGACGTCATCAAGGTGTGCACCGCATACGAGATCGACGGCCGCGTCGTGCGCGAGCTGCCGTATCACCAGAGCGAGCTGCACCGTGCCAAGCCGATCTACGAGGAGCTCCCGGGCTGGAAGAGCGACCTCTCCGCCGCCTCCGAGCCACACCATCTGCCGGGCGAGGCCCACGACTTCCTCGACCTGCTGAAGCGCGAGTGCGGTGTTCCCATCAATATGGTTGCAGTCGGCCGCGGCCGCGACCAGTTCGTCCACGTCGGATAGCGCCATGCGCGTCTGCGTGATCGGCGGGGGTGCCCGCGAGCATGTGCTCGCCCACGTCCTTTCTCGCACTGCGGAGGTGGTGACAACTCCGGGCAATCCCGGCATCGAAGGGTCGGTCGCGACCCGGCCCGAGGAGATCGACGCCGACTTGTACGTCATCGGACCTGAAGCGCCGTTGGTCGAAGGATTGGCCCACCGCCTGCGCGCCCAAGGGCGCACCGTGCTCGGGCCGGGGTCGGACGGGGCACAGCTGGAGGGCTCGAAGGCCTGGATGAAGGAGTTCGCCACCCGCCACGGCATCCCAACGGCTGCCCATCGCGTGTTCACCGACGCTGAGCTCGCGGTTGCCGCGCTGCGCGACTCCCGCGGCCCATGGGTCATCAAGACCGACGGGCTCGCGGCCGGAAAGGGCGTTCTGGTCACCGACTCGATCGCCGAAGCCGAGGAGGACGTCCGCGCCAAGCTCGGCGGGGAGAGCTTCGGAGACGCGGGCCGGCGCATCGTCGTCGAGGGATACCTCGATGGGCCGGAAATCAGCGTCCTCGCGCTGTGCGATGGCAAGCGCGCCGTAGCTCTGGCGCCGGCCCAGGACTTCAAGCGGGTCGGCGACGGAGACTCCGGGCCCAACACGGGGGGAATGGGGGCCTACTCGCCGGTTCCCTTCGTCACCAAGGATCTGCTGGACGAAATCGAGGAAACCTTCCTCCGCCGCGCCATCGACGGCATGGTCGCGGACGGGATCGATTACCGGGGGATTCTCTACGCCGGCCTCGCGCTCACATCGAACGGCCCGAGACTCGTCGAGTTCAACATCCGCCTCGGCGACCCCGAGGCCGAGGTTGTGCTGCCCCGCTTCGAGTCGGATCTGGCCGCGCTGCTGCACCAGGCCGCCTCCGGTCACATCGAGGAGGAGCCGCGATTCGTCGACGACGCCGCGGTCGTGGTCGTTGCGGCATCAGCCGGCTATCCCGGCGCGGTGGCAACCGGCCGCCCCATCCACGGGATCGAGCAGGCCGAAGCGGTCGACGGCGTCACGGTCTTCCATGCCGGCACCGAACGGTCGCGCGACGGGCAGCTGGTCTCGGCCGGCGGCCGGGTCCTGGCCGTCACCGGCGTCGGCGCGGACCTGGCGGCGGCCCGATCCCGTGCCTACGACGGAATGTCACGCATCACCTTCGAGGGGATGCAGTATCGGAGGGACATCGCTGCCCGCTACGCGGGGCCGGAGAGCGGCCCGGCGTCCGAGAGTCTGGAGTGAAATTGAAGGTCGCAGTCCTTATGGGGTCTCCCAACGACAAAGACAAGATGGCCGGAGCAGCCAAGGTGCTCGGAGAGCTCGACATCGAGGCGGACGTACGGGTGATGTCGGCCCATCGTGACCCGGAGGCAGTTTCCGACTTCGTGGCCTCGGCCCGGGATAACGGTTACGGGGTGATCATCTGTGGTGCCGGCATGGCCGCCCACCTGGCGGGAGCGGCCGCAGCCCGAACCACGCTTCCGGTCATCGGCGTGCCCCTGTCGGGTGGTCTATCCGGCGGACTCGATGCCCTTTTGGCCACAGTCCAGATGCCCCCGCGGGTGCCCGTCGCCACAGTGGCGGTGGACGGCTCGGCAAACGCCGGGTTGTTGGCGGCGCAGATTCTCGGCGTTTCGGATCCCGAGATCGCGAAGAAGCTCGAGGCGCGGAAACTGGAGGGCCGCAGCGCCTGATGATCGCCCGGTACTCGCTTCCCGAGATGTCCGCGGTCTGGTCCGACGTGGCGCGTCTGGCGCGGTGGACGGAGATCGAGGTTCTCGCGGTGGAAGCGTGGGCCGACCTCGGCGTCATTCCGGCCGATCACGCCGCGGCGATCCGCAAGCGTGCGCCTGAGGCGACCGAAGAGCTCCTGGCCGCCGCGCTGGAGCGGGAGAAGGTCACCGACCACGACCTCGCCGCGTTCGTCGATGTCGTTCAGGAGCGCATCGGCGCTCCGGAAGGCGCGTGGGTCCACTACGGCCTGACGTCGTCGGACGTTCTCGACACCGCGCTGGCCATGACGTTGGTGGACGCCTCCGACCTCTTGATCGACGCTGCATCCTCACTGGTCTGTGCCTTGGCCAATCAGGCTCGGGCGCACCGGTCGACGCCGATGATGGGCCGCTCGCACGGCATCCACGCCGAGCCCACGACGTTCGGCTCCAAGCTGGCTCTGTTCTGCCTTCAGGTCGACCGGGATCGGGAACGGCTGCGCCGGGCCCGCCATGCCGTGGCCGTCGGAAAGCTGTCGGGGCCGGTCGGCACCTACTCCAATGTCGACCCGGGAGTCGAGGCGCGGGTGTGCGAGGCGCTCGAGCTCGAGGCCGCGCCCGCCACGCAGGTGGTGACCCGCGACCGGCACGCGGAGTACCTGTGGGCTTGTGCCAGCGTCGGCGCGACGCTCGAGGCGCTGGCCACGGAAATCCGCCATCTGGCGCGGACCGAGGTGGCGGAAGCGGCCGAGCCGTTCGCTGCGGGGCAGAAGGGCAGCTCGGCGATGCCCCACAAGCGCAATCCGTGGCGCAGCGAAACCGTCACCGGTCTCGCCCGGCTGTTGCGTGGTTATCTCGGTGCGGGCCTCGAGGACGTGGCGCTATGGCACGAGCGCGACATCTCGCACAGCTCGGTCGAGCGGGTGGCGTTGCCCGACGCCAGCCACCTCGCGTACTTCGGCCTGCGCCGAATGGCCACCATCGTCGAAGGCATGCAGGTCAACACCGACCGGATGGCGGAGAACCTCGAGGCCTCGTTCGGACTGTGTTTCAGCCAGCCGGTGCTGCTCGCGCTGGTGCAGTCCGGGATGACGCGCGACGCGGCCTACCGCGTCGTGCAGCGCAACGCGCATGAGGCCTGGGAGCAGCGCAAGCCGTTCCGCACCCTTCTCGAGTCCGACCCGGATATGACAGCCGACGCGTCAACGCTGGACGACGCGTTCTCGCTCGAGCGGGCCTTGCAACATGCAGGACGAGCAGTTGATGCACTCGACCAGATCGATACGGCGGCCCCCGCCGGGGAAGGCAACTGAACAATGAGCACTCCTCGTCCCATCCACTCCGGCAAGGTCCGCGACGTCTACGACGTCGGCGACGGGCGCCTCCTCATGGTGGCCTCCGACCGCATCTCGGCTTTCGACGTCGTCCTGCCCCAGCCCGTTCCTGACAAGGGCCGCGTGCTGACGGCGATGACGCAGTTCTGGACGACGGAGCTCGGTTCGGTCGGACCGACCCATCTGATCTCCACCGACCCGGACGAGATCGAGGCCCTCGGCACCGGGCTCCCTGATCTCGCGGGACGTTCGATGCTTGTGCACCGCGCCGAGATGCTCCCGATCGAGTGCATCGTGCGGGGCTACATCGTCGGTTCCGCTTGGAAGGAATACCGGGCCTCGGGCACCATGCACGGCACCACGCTTCCCGAGGGAATGCAGGAGGCGGACCGTCTACCCGAGCCGGTCTTCACCCCTTCGACCAAAGCCGAGGAAGGCCACGACGAGAACATCGACTTCGACACTGCTTGCTCGCTCGTCGGTCGTGACGTCGCCGTGCAGGCGCGGGAGATGTCGCTGGCGCTGTTCGCGGCGGGCGCCGAGCTCGCCGCGGCACGGGGAATGATCATCGCTGACACCAAGTTCGAGCTCGGATGGGTCGATGGCCGACTGACCGTGTGCGACGAGATCCTCACGCCTGACTCGTCCCGGTTCTGGGCGGTCGAGGCCTGGAAGCCAGGTTCCACTCCCGCGTCGTTCGACAAGCAGCCCGTGCGCGACTGGTTGGAGGGCCAAGGATGGGACAAGAAGCCGCCGCCCCCGGAGCTGCCCGCAGACGTCGTCGAGGCGACTCGCCGGCGTTACGCCGAGGCCTACGAGCGCATCACCGGCCAGAAGTTCGCCTCGTGGCCGGGAGTTGGTTCGTGAAGTTCGACGTGCAGGTCGAAGTGAGTCTGCGACAGGGCATCGCGGACCCGGCCGGGGCGACAATCGAACGGTCCTTGCCCGCTCTGGGCTTTGATGGCGTCGATGGAGTTCGCGTCGGCAAATCGATTCGCTTCGAGATAGAAGCACCGAACGAGAGTGACGCCCGCTCCCGAGTCGAAGCCATGTGCGAACGCTTCCTGACCAACCCCGTCATCGAAGACTCCTCAGTGACCTTCAGGTGAGTACACGGCTGGCGGTCGTGATGTTCCCGGGCTCCAACTGTGAGCACGACGTCGTCGAGGCCCTCGGCCGGGTCGGAGCGAAGGCCGAGGTCGTTTACCACTCGGAGCGTTCGCTCGACGGTTTCGACGGCGTCGTCATCCCCGGCGGATTCGCCCACGGCGACTATCTGCGGCCGGGTGCGATCGCCCGCTTCTCCCCGGTGATGACCGCGGTCGGCGAAATGGCCCGCGAGGGAGCGCCCGTAATCGGGATCTGCAACGGGTTTCAAATCCTGACGGAGGCCGGTCTTCTCCCGGGAGCACTTCAGAAGAACTCGGGTCTGAAGTTCCTATGTCAGACCGAGGGGATCACGGTCGAGACCACGGATTCTGCGCTGACCAACCAGGCTGCAAAGGGCGACACCCTCAAGATTCCGATCAATCATTTCGAGGGGAATTACACCTGCGAGCCGGAAACTCTCGCTCAGTTGAGATCCGAGGACCGAGTGGTTTTCCGTTACAACGACAACCCAAATGGCTCCGACGACGACATCGCCGGGATCTGCAATGAGGGACGCAATGTCGTGGGCCTGATGCCCCACCCGGAGCGAGCTTCCGATGCCCTTCTCGGATCCGAAGACGGTCTCGTCCTACTGAGGTCAATCGCGGTAGCCGCCGGCGCTTAGGCCCCTCGGCTTATCCCGGCCTTCTTCAGCACAGCCGACGAAACACCGGCTCGTCGCCAGGTGTCATAGGAGATCCCTTTGCGTCGGCCGTATTCCGCGGCGGACCTGGCGAATTCCTCCTCGAGGACCGATATGTCCACCGGCTCGGCCGAGGACATCGTTTCCAGCTCCTTCTGCAGGTCGCTGTGCTCCTGCATCAGCTGGAGCCGCACGAGCGAGTTCTTCGAATTGAGCTGTGAGTCGATCGCTTCCAGTCGCTTCCGAATCGATTCGGGCGTCCGCTTCCGGCCTCGCTTCGGCCTATTCGCGTCAAGAGCATCCAGATAACGACGAACGATGGCGCCCTGCTGGCGACCGGCAGATAGAGCCGCTTTGTGCTCGTCGGTCATTGGTGATCTCTGACGACTTGCCATAACAAATCATTGTGTCAAATCAAGCGGTGATCAGCCGGGCTCATAGGTAGATCGGGCTGCCGACGCGGCTCGCTAGGTTGGCCCGGTGAGCGCTTCCGAGGCCAATTCGACCCACCGCGAGCTAGGCCTCACCGACGACGAAGCGCTGGCCATCGAGCGGATTCTGGGGCGGGCGCCGAACGATCTCGAATTGGCGATGTACGCGGTCATGTGGAGTGAGCACTGCTCGTACAAGTCCTCGCGTATCCACCTCCGCCGGCTCCCAGGCGAGGGGCCGAAGGTGTTGGTCGGCCCCGCGGAGAACGCGGGGGCGGGGGTCATCGACGCGGGCGACGGCATCGGCGTGGCGCTCCGTATCGAGAGTCACAACCACCCTTCGGCCGTGGAGCCCCGCCAGGGTGCGGCGACCGGCGTCGGCGGCATCCTTCGCGACGTCTTCACGATGGGGGCGCGCCCGATCGCGCTGATGGACCCACTGCGTTTCGGTCCGCCCGTCGACGGACGGAGCCGCTTCCTCTTCGAGGGGATCGTCGACGGCATCTCGTCGTACGGCAACGCGGTGGGTGTTCCGACGGTGGGCGGCGAGGTGGTTTTCGACGACTGCTACTCCGAGAATCCGCTTGTGAACGTGCTTTGTCTCGGCGTCCTCCCCACTGAGCGTTTGGTGCGGGGCAAAGCGACGGGAGTCGGGAATCTCGCCGTGCTGTTCGGCTCCGCGACCGGGCGCGATGGCATAGGTGGCGTCAGCGTCCTGGCCTCCGCGGGGTTCGGCGATGCCGAAGAAGAAGCGGCGAAGCGACCCAGCGTCCAGGTAGGGGACCCCTTCGAGGAGAAGAGGCTGATCGAAGCCTGCCTCGACCTCTTGGACCGCGGGTTGGTGGTCGGCGTGCAGGACCTCGGGGGCGCCGGTCTCACCTGCGCGACGAGTGAGACCGCGGCGCAGGGGGGCATGGGGATGGACGTCTACGTCGACGCGGTGCCGCGCCGCGAGCCCGGCATGGAGCCGTTCGAGGTGATGACCTCGGAGAGCCAGGAGCGGATGCTCGCCATCGTGTCGCCCGCCGATCTCGACGAAGTGCTGGCGATCGCCGAGAAATGGGAGATCCGAGCCGAGGTGGTCGGCACGGTGACGACGGGGGGCCGCCTGCGCATCCTCGACCATCTGGACGGGCGGGTGTTGGCCGACGTACCGGCCGCATCGCTCGACGAGGACGCGCCGCGTTACGACCGCGAGATGTCGCCTCCGGAGGATCTCGCGGCGCGGCGCGCCGACGATCCGGCGCGACTTCCCGCGCCGGCGGACTGCGGTGCAGACCTGTTGCAACTCGTGTTCGACCCGTCCTGGGTCTTCCGTCAGTACGACCACCAGCTCTTCCTCAACACGGTCGTCGCGCCGGGCGGTGACGCCGCGGTTCTCCGTCTCTCGGCGCCCGGCTTGCCCCCGAGCCGAAAGGGCCTCGCCCTCACCACGGACGGCAACCACCGGTGGTGCTCGGTCGATCCGCGTCGCGGCACCGAGATGGTCGTAGCGGAGGCCGCGCTGAACGTTGCATGCGCCGGTGGAATGCCGGCCGCCGTTGTCGACTGCCTCAACTTCGGCAACCCGGAGCACCCCGAGGTGATGTGGCAGCTGTCGGAGTCGATAGATGGCATGGCCGGTGCCTGCCGCGCCCTCGGCGTGCCTGTGATCGGCGGCAACGTGAGCCTGTACAACGAGAGCCTCGGCAAGAACATCGACCCCACCCCGGTTGTGGGGATGCTGGGCCTGATCGACGAACTGACCCGTCGGCCGCCTGGCATGACGTTCACCGAGGGCGGGACGGTGCTGCTGCTCGGCGAGACCGAACCGAACCTCGCCGGCTCGGCTTGGGCCGACCGCATCCACGGTCACCGGGGCGGAGAGCTGCCCGCGCTCGACCTCGAGTTGCATAAGCGGCTGGTCGAGCTCGTCGTATCACTCGTCACGGAAGACGTCGTGGCCGGTGCCCACGACGTCGCGGACGGGGGCCTGGGTGTGGCGTTGGCCGAAATGGCGTTCGCGTCAGGGATCGGGTTCACCGTGCAGGTCGTCGACCATGCGCACCTGTTCTCCGAATCTCCTTCCCGGGTCATCGTGTGCGCCGCGCCGGACCGAGCGAAGGAGATCGAAGTCAGGGCCGCATCGGCCGGCATCGCCGTCTCCACTCTCGGCACCGCCGGCGGTCGACGCCTGATCGTCGAGGGCTTGGTGGACCTGGACCTTCAGGTGGCGACGACGCATTGGCGCGACGTGGTGCCGAGTCACCTGACCGGCTGACGAAAACGAGCGGCCTCAGGCGAGCAGCTTCAACGCCTTGTCGACCCGTAGTTCCCACATGGTGATCGCCCGTGACTCTCTGAAGCCCAGCGCATTATTGATACCGAGCATGGCGTCGTTGGAAAACGCGTTGTCGGTGCGCACCACCCGCGCCTGAGGCCGCTCGGCTCGGATCTTCTGCAGCATCGTCGCTTTCAGCCATTTGCCGAGGGCGTGACCGCGGTGGTCGGGGTGCACACCGGTGTCGCCCTGGTTGATGACCGCGGGGTTCCAATCAGTCAGCCAGGCATTTGTCACGCCCACGCATTGCGCCGACGCAACGTGACGAGCGATGTACTCCCATCGGTCCACGCCGCTCAGCGCAAACTGCGCTTCCCATTCGGCGAGTCGCTCCCTGGTCAAGTGGTCGTCATTCCAGCTCAGGTCGTCCTTCGGAGCGGTGTTCATGATGTCCCACCATGCGATCACATCGTCGTAGTGCGTCTCGGGGTAGTTGCCCTCGTAAAGCTCGAGCGCGTAGCCCGGCGCCCGGGATGGCCCTTCCCGCACCCACTGCTCGACCATCCCCCAATCGAGCGCCGTGAGATCGAGCTCGCTCTCGCGGTTGACCTGTTTGGAGTCGGCCTCCATCGATGTTGCGAACTTCTCGCCTGCCTCTACGACCGACGTGGTTGCGGAACTGAGGAGTTCAGCTCCTGCCGCGTGGGCCGCGGTGGCCAGCTGATGCAGGAGCCACCGGCCGATACCGCGGCGGCGGTGTTGGACGAGCACGTCCAGGTCGAGCCAGAAGAGGTGCTCGTTATCCCCGGTGCGCTCGACGTTGCCGGAGCCGTATCCGATCAGCGCGCCGGTCGGCGCGTCTATGACTGCGTACGTCGAATTTTCGAGCTCCGACGGCATCCGCCGGATGTCGTTGGTCAACTCCGAGAGGGGCGCGGCGGGCTCGCCCGGCCGGGATTCCGACTTCACCTTCACTTTGAAGGCGTGAAGCAGTTCGAGAAATTCGTCGTCCACGGAGCGGATGTCCTGGATGACCCGGCCTTCGTAGCCCTTTGGAAGCGTGGGTGCACTCATCGATCGATACGCGCCTGAACCTGCGCGGTCTTCCCCTGCCAGTTGAGGTAGGCCCGCGTCTCCTTGAAGCCGAGCTTGTTGTTGATGCCGAGCATGGGGTCGTTCGAGTAGGCGTTGCCCGTGGTCACGACCTGGACCTCGGGCAGGAGAACGCGCACCTTCTGGAGCATGGCGGCTTTCAGCCACTTACCCAACGCGTGGCCGCGGTGATCGGGGTGTACCGCGGTTGCTCCCTGCCAGAGGAGCGCGGGCGTCCACTGCTCGTAGTACACGTTCGTGCCGCCAATTACGGCGCCGCTGTCCAGGTGACGGGCGATGTATTCCAACCGGGTCACCGCACTCGTGGCAAGCCGCGCCTCGTATTCCGCCAGCTTCTCGTGACTGCCGTGATCGTCGTTCACGTCGAGATCCCCGCGGGGCGCGTCGTTCATGACGTTCTGCCAGGCGATGATGTCGTCGTACAGCTCCTCCGGGTAAATGCCGTCGATGAACTCCAGCGCGTAGCCGGGTGCCCGTCCGGGGCCTTCGTCGACCCAGCGGTCGACCATTTCCCAGTCCAGGTCAGCCAGCGCCAGGTCGCTTTCCCGCTCGGAGAGCGCGAGCTCGAATCCGGCCCACTTGGCGAAGGCCTCACCGCACGTCACCGTCGAGTCCGTCGACCCAATGAACAAAGTCGCTCCGGTGCGGTTCGCCGCAAGGACCGCCTGGCCAAGGCACCACGCGCCGATTCGCTGCCGACGATGCGACGGCACCACGGCAATCTCCACATCGAAAACGTGCTGGTTGTCGCCGTCGCGATCCACACCGCCATAGGCGCGCGCCACGAGGGTGCCCGCGGGATCCCGGACGAGAGTCGTCCAGTCCTCGAACTTTTTCCGCAGGTGGCGGACGCTGTTGATGGCCTCGGCGGCGGGCCGACCGGCCAACTCCGGCCGAGCCTCGGCGGCGATCACGTTCATGAGGTCGTTTACCTCCGCGATGAGCTCATCTCCGGCGCGCCGAATTTCGATCCGCTCAGCGGTGTAGCCCTCTGGAAGCCGCGTCTCGCCCATGGGGCCAGCCTGCTTGGCTGCGACATCGGCCACAACCGAATTAGCCCCGGCCGTGCGCGAGAATGGACCCGTGGGGGATTCTCTGAAGGAGGCCTGCGGGGTCTTCGGCATATACGCCCCCGGCCACTCGGTCGCCCACCTCACCTGCGACGGTCTCTTCACCCTCCAGCATCGCGGTGAGGAGTCGGCCGGCATGGCCGTCAGCGACGGCGAGACCATCACCATCGACAAGGAGATGGGGCTCGTCACCAACGTCTTCAACGAGTACAAGCTGGCGGCCCTCGACGGTCACCTGGCCATCGGCCACACGCGGTACTCCACCACCGGCTCGAGCACGTGGCGCAACGCCCAGCCGGTCTACCGGGCCACCGACGTCGACGTCGCTGCGTTCGCCCTCGCCCACAACGGGAATCTCACCAACACCCAGGCGCT
>DATLBX010000033.1:0-10427 GCA_035526705.1 Acidimicrobiales bacterium
GCGGGTCATCGACGCCGACACCGGTGAACTCATACGCGCCCTGGTTATCGACCCGGCGAAGGACTACCAACCGATCGATTCGACCTAGCGGTGTCTACGATGTCGCGAGACATCTGTCTCCGATGTCTCGCGACACAACAATTGGTGGCGGGGGCAGGATTTGAACCTGCGACCTTCGGGTTATGAGCCCGACGAGCTACCAGACTGCTCCACCCCGCGGCGGAACTGTAAGTTTACACGCTGCCTGGACGGCTGGGTCACGACGTTGGACAGTTGACCCGGCGAGCGGGGCGAGACGTCCAAACGTTCCGCTGGAGGCCGGGCGCTAGGCGCGCCGAATTAGGCCGACGCCCGTGTTGTCGTCGTTGTGCTCGCTGCTGGTGGCGGCGTTGTACTCGCCGTTGGTGGCGGCGTTGTGCCCGCCGGTCCCCCGGTGCCGGCGAGAGCCTGGCTCGCTTGCCGGATCAGATCGCGCGCCGTGTCCGTCTCCCGCTGATAGGCCGACAAGTCGCCGTTCCGAAGCGCGGTTTGGGCCGCCTCAAAGTGACCGTTGGCCTGTTCGATGAGTTGCTGCACCGTGGCGGTGGCCACCGGAGGCACGGGTGTACCCGGAGTCGTCGGTGGCGTCTCGCCGGGCGCCGGCGCGGGCTGGCCCGGCGTTTGCTCGAGGGTCTCTGGCGCGGCCCCGAAGATGACGTTCATCGCCTCGCGCAGGGAGTCGCGCATCACGACCTTGTCGGAGTAGACGACGATCACCCGCTTGAGCTGAGGCAGAGGTGTGGCATCGGAGGACACATAGAGCGGTTGCACGTAGAGGATCGAGTTGTTGATCGGGATGAGCAACAGGCTGCCGAGCTCGATCCGCGATCCCTGGGTGTTGAGCAGGCTGATGTCTTTGGAGATGTCGGGTTGCTGATTGATGCGCGCGTTGATGAGCCCGGGCCCATCGATCTGAAGCTGGCGCGGCATCACGTAGGACTGCAGCTTTCCGTAGTCGTCAGGGTCGCTCTTGGCGATCATGAACGCGCTGAGGTCCTTGCGACTGTCGTCCTTCGAGAACGGGACGAACGGCTGCAGCATCAGGAAGCTCTCCTTCTGCTCGTTCGGCAGCCGCATCAGCAGGTAGTAGGGCAACGACCGGGGCTGGCGATTACCCACCACCTCTAGGCCGGTCACCACCGCGTTGCCGACCCTCGGCGGCGCCTGGGCGATTGCCCATGCGTCGGTCTTGCTGTAGAAGGAGTTGGCATCGACGATGTGGTACAGCCCGTACATGTTGGTCTGTATCTGGAAGAGGTCTTCGGGGTATCGAAGGTGGGCGCGCAGCTCGGGGTCCATCTTCGATCCGTCGGTGAACAGCTTCGGGAAGGCCTTCTGGTAGGCGCGAATCATGGGGTCCTTGTTGTCGACGACGTAGTACGTCATAGAACCGTCGTACGCGTCGATGACGACCTTTACTGAGTTGCGTACGTAGTTGAAACTGGAGTCGAGCCCGGTGGCCCGCGCGATCCGTTCGGTGTCGGCTGTCTGGGAGTTTGGGTAGCGGTTGGTCGTCGTATAGGCGTCGTACACCCACTGGATGCGGCCCTTCACGAGCACTGGGTAGGGGTCGCTGTCGTAGCGCAGGAACGGCGCCGCCTTCTTCACCCGGTCATCGATGTTGCGGATGTAGATGGCGCGTGAGCTCGACTTGACGAATCCAGAAATGAGCGGGTCGAACTCCCCGAACCGCAAGGCGAGCGCAGCGCGCTTGAAGAGCGAGTTCATCTGCACACCGCCCTTGCCGACGTACGCGCTGGTGTGGTTGGTGCCGTTGTTCTCCGGGTAGTCGACTTCCTTCTGCCCGGTCTTGACGATGGCGTAGCCACCCAAGTTCTGGCCGAAGTACACCTCGGGCCTCTCGATCGGAACACCCTGTGGTGGCAGGTCCTTGACGATGAAATCGGGGTTCCCGTCAGGCGCGACCGCGTTGGCGGGGGACGCGGCCGCAGCGTAGCCGTGGGTGTACACCAGGTGCTGGTTCACCCACGAGGGCGACGGGATGCCGCCCGTGTTCAGCTCGCGGGCCGCTATCAGGATCTGGGTGGTGCGGCCGGCCACGCTGTAACGATCGATGTCGACATTGTTGAACTGGTAGTAGTTGCGAATCTCCTGCAAGCGCTTGTAGGTCCTCAGCAGGACGTTGGGGTCCCACAACCGGATGTTGCGGATCGTCTCCTGATTCTCGGCCAGACCTGCAGCGGTGAGGTCGTTCTTATACGGGAAATCAGTGACCCGGGTGTCCTTCAACTGGAACGCGGCGCGCGTCGCATCGATGTTGCGCTTGATATAGGGCAGCTCCTTGGTGGACTCGTTCGGCTGCACACGAAACTGCTGGACGAAGTTGGGGTACGCCGCACCGGCCGCCAATGAAACGAGCGCCCACACGCCAACGGCGACAGCGGGAAGCACCCAACCACGGCGCCAGATGTTCACGATGAACAGGAGGCTCGCCAGCACCGAGATCAGGATGAGCAGGTTCAGGGCGGGAAGCTGGGCCTTGACATCGGTGTAGTTGGCCCCCTGCACGACACCACGACTCGAGTACACCAACTCGAAGCGCTGGAGGTAGTAGAGGATGGCCTTGAGCAGGGCGAGAACGGCGAGCAACACGGACAGGTGCACTTTGACCTGGGGGGTCACCTTCCGCATCGGCGTCTGGAAGCGGATGCCGCCGTTCATGTAATGAGCTACCGCGGTGACGACGAGGATGATGATCACGGCAGCGAAGAGCCAGTCGACGACGAACTTGATGAATGGCAGCTGGAACACGAAGAAGCCGATGTCGCGATGGAACTGCGGATCCTTGATACCGAACGACACGCTGTTGCGGAACAAAACCCACGCGTTCCACTGCCCTGACGCTGCTGGGCCGGCTATCAGCGCCAGCAGGGCGGCAACGCCGATGCGCACCAGACCTGCCCGCGATCCGACGAACGCGTGGTAACGCTCAACGAGCTGTTCCTCTGGACCCATCGGTCTGAATGTCGGCGCGATGACATCGGCGATTGCCAGGTTGGCCCACACGGCAACGAAGAAGACGACACTGAACACGGCCCCGAGTAGCAGCTTGCTGCCGAGGATTCCCTTCCACACGCTGGTGAGGTTCAGCTCACCGAACCACAGGTAGTCGGTGTAAAAGCCGGCGATCCCGCGCAGCGAGATGATCAGCAGCAGGATCACGGCCGCGGCGATCGCGAGGACCACCCGCAGCGACCTCGTGCGGCGACGCCTCGGTAGGTCGGTGGGCGCACGCATCGGCCAGACCCTAATGGGGCTTTACGGAGGGGAGGTGCCGGTCACCAGCACGCATCTGCAGCCTTGATGTGCGGGCGGATGCGTTTGCCCGGTCGGGAACTTCTGGCCTTTCGGGGTCGGACCGGCGAGTGCGTTGTCGTCGCAATCGGGACAGGGGACTTCGTCGTCGACGATCCAGCGCAACGCCGCGCCCTCGGGGGCGGCGGTGAATGCGCCTCGGACGAACGCCGTCGTCGCATGATGGCGCGCTACCTGCTCGATCTGCTGCACCTTCCACTGGCGGTAGCTGGCGCTGAGCCGATCGGCGATCGTGGCGTCGGGAGCGGTCGACTCATCGGCATCGCCAGCCTCGTTCAACGCCGCTTCGAGACGTTCGCGCAGAGGGATCACGATCTCGACGGCAAGGTCGGCGGCCCACTCCTCGGCGATTCGCTCTGAGGGTTCCTTCAGTTCGATCGGCTCATCGGTCGAAGCGGCGACAAACCCGGCTCCCCGGTGTGCCGCCGTGCGCAGCAATGGCGCGGCGACGACCTGGTAACGCTCGGTCTGGGAGACGAAGTCAGGAAGCGTCGCCTCGGGGACGGGGCGACGCTGGCGGCGGAGTCGATCGAGGACTTCGTTCTGTTCGTCTTGGAGGACGCGCTTGAGCTGACGGACGAGGTCAGCGTCGATGGGATCGAGAAGCTCGTCGCGGCGATACAGCAGCGACTCGTCGTCCTTGGCGATGACCTCGTCGGGCGCAGGTTCGTCGTCCCCTGGCGGAGCGGGGTCAGGTCGCGCTACTTCTTCGATGCGCGCGCCGGGCGCCTCGGGCGCGCCCGCATCGGGTGGCTCGGCTTCGGGAACCGGGGCCTGCTCAGCCGCGCCGGGCTCTTGACCCGCCCGCATCCGTGCAAACAGCGCCTCGACCGCAACCGGCGGCGTCGCCTCATCAGATGGGCCAGCCTCATCGCGGGGGTCAGTCTCGTCCCGGCCCGACGTGTCGGGCGTCTCCGGTCTGGCTGGCGTTTCCGGCTTGTCCGGGGCCGCCGGTGCCGGTGGGCGTGCCGCTTCCTCCGATGGCGTCACCGTGCCGAGCCCGCCAAACGCGCTCGGAACCGGTCCGGGGCCGCCGGTGGGCACGGCGCCGGTCGCCGGGGTTCGGACGGGCGGGGGCAGCTGCGACCCGGTGGGCTCCTGAGGCGGTCGGGAGGGCGCGAAGGGGGGAACCGAGCGAACCCGCTCCTTCGGCGCTCCCATGGGCGGCTGGACCGGGCCTGACGTCGGTATTGGCCGTCCGGCGGGCTCAGGTGGGGGGGCCGGCGCGAACGGCGATGGCTTCTCGGGACGCACAGTCGGCACCGCCCCGGTTGCCGGCCCGGTTGGCGCCGCCAGATGGTCGGCAGCGGCCTCCACGACAGGGCTGGTCTCGGCCTCCGCCGTCCCGAGCTCTGCCGTGGCCTCGTCGACGGTGCGCCGCACCACGCCGTAGGCCTGCAGCAGGCGCTGGCGAACCGATCGGAGCTGTTCGACCTGCGCTTCGGCTATGCGCTGGCGCCGGGTGAGGTCCGCAAGCATGCGTTCCCGCACGCTGCGCGCCTCCGCGACCATCTCTCGACCCTGAGAACGCGCCGATTCGACCTCGGCCTCGGCCTCGGCGCGGGCCCTTTCCCGAAGGGCTCTGGCGTCGGCCTCCGCTGCCTGCCGGACTCCCATCGTCATGCGCTCGGCCTCTTCGGTTCGCCGAGCAAGAACGGTGTCCGCCTCCGAGCGCACCCGGGCGATCTTTCCCTCGGTCTCCTGAAGCACACGGGCGGTGCGGGTTTCGGCATCGGCGAGCATGGCCGCGGCCGCCTCGCGAGCGTTGGTCAAAAGGCGCGCCGCGTGCTCCCCGAGGGCGTTGGTGAGCACATCCTCGTTCACCTCCGGATGAGCGGCCCGGGTCAACGCATCCTGCAAGGCGCGTCGCAGCTCGGCCTCCCTGGTGGCCGAGGCGGCCATTTCGTCGGCGACGCGCTTGAGGAATGCACGCACCTCGGTTTGCTCGTAGCCCCGAAAGACGACGTTGAACGCCCGGGACGCCACCGTCTCTGGTGAAAAGACGAGGGCGGAGGAAATCACGACCCGGTCGTCGTCCATCGTGCCGAGCCTAACGCCCGGGCTATGCGCTTCGTCACCACTAACGGATTTCGCCCGCTAGCAGTTAGCGCCCGAGGGCCCCCAGCAGCCCACTAAGAACATCGACGAGGCTGTTCACTGTGCCGTCCACGGCGGGGACTCCCGTCCGCAGAGGTCCGGCGCTCGGCAGGGGCACCGTCGATACCGGCGACTCCTCGGGTGCCGGCGGCGATGGTGACGGGTCGAGTTCAGGAATCTCTGCCGGCAGAGCCAGCGACTGCGACGAACCGGTTGTCGGAGGGCTCGGCGTGACCGGCGCCTCGGCGAAGAGGGCCGGTCCGCGGCCGAGCGCCTGGTCGACCGCGCTGAGAATCCGTACTCGCGTCACCCCGTGGTCCAAGGCGACGACACCCCAGGCCGCGCCTTCGTCGTGAAACCCGAACACCCGCTGTAAGCGGTCAGCGAACGAGCCTTTCGTGCCCTCGGCCGTGATCGCCAGCCCCACTAGCGTTTCACCCGCGGCCCGGTTTGGTCCCACGAAGTTCGCGTCGAAATCGGCCTGCTCAGAGAGTGCCGGAATGAGCTGTCGATAGAACCCGGCATTCACCTCTTCACCGGGACGACGCTGGGCGGTGAACCCCCGACTGCGGGCCGCCAACTCGTCACCAAGCTGTATTGCGTCACCGAGGTAGCGCTCGTCCCAAGGATCACCCGCTTTGTACGAGAGCGGCGAGGGACGGGCCGGGACGAGCCCGACCGCCGGCACATTCGCCTGGCGGAGCGCTGGCACCGCCAGTTGGCGACCGGCCGAAGTCACCGTCGACGTTCCCGAGTAGGTGCCGACCACGACAGTCAAGCCCCGGGAGAGGCGGGCCACACCGCCGTCAACCTCGACGTCGCTATCACCCGCGCTCACCTTGAGCGCACTGTTCGTGGCTTCGACCAGGAGCTCTCCGGCGAGCAGGGTAGGACGATCCTCGTCGCCGGCCTTGGTGAGCCTCACCTGGGTGCCCTTTCGAAGCGACACCTGCCGATCGTCGCCGAATCCGATCGTCGCGGTTCCGTCAATGACGCGTACCTCCTGGCCGGATTCGAGCTGCACCGTGCCGGTGACCGGCCTCCAACCGCCGCCCGACACTGAGATCTCTGTCTGGCCCTCGGCTGTGAGCTTGCCGGTGGGATCGTCACCACCGCTACTGCATCCGGTGATCACGACCGTGACGGCCGCTACGAGCAGCAACGCCAGGCGCCTCATGACCGCGCGCCTGACGCCGCCGGCTCGACGGGAAGCACCATCGAAAAACGCGAGCCTCTGCCCGGTTCAGACGCGCACCGGAGCTCTCCGTGGTGCAGAAAGACGGTACGAGACACAAAGCCAAGGCCTAGTCCGAGACCACCGAACGCGCGCGTAGCCGAGCCATCCCCTTGGGAAAAGTCGTCAAAGATCGCCTCAAGACGGTCTTCAGGAATGCCGATGCCGCGGTCGTCCACCGCAAGTTCGATGGCGGGACCGGCCCCGTTGTCACACAGTGTGGCGCTGACAAGTATCCGACCGCCGCCCGGCGAGTACTTGATCGCGTTGTCAATCAGCTCGTCGAGGGACCGTTCCAACATCCGCCGATCACCAACGATCCTCGGCAAATCACGCGAAATCCGGCGTGTCATCGGGTGGTCACGGTCCCCTCTCGCCTTCCAGCGATTGACGACGGAGCGCAGCATCGGCTCTAGGTCGAATGGCTCCCGATGAACATCGGCGCGACCCGAATCCGCCACTTCAAGAAGCCGGCCCACGAGATGGTCGAGCTTGTCGGCCGACTCGGCGATCTCTTGCAAGGCGATACGCGCGTCGGCCTTGCCGATCTTGGCCCGCTTCCCGCTCAGCGGCCCGCTCGGGCCTTGCAGCATGAGCGCGTAACCCTTGATGGGGACGAGCGGCGTTCGCAGCTCATGGCTGATGTTCGACAGAAATTCGGACTTCGTGCGTTCCGCCTCCCGCTCCCGCCGCATGTCGCGAAAGACGTAGACGCCCCCCGCCACGTTGCCATTCGTCTGACCGGGAAGCCCGCCCGCTGAGAGCGCGACCGGTACCTGGCTCCCGTCAGCGCGCAGGACGACAGCCGATTCGTGCCAGGTCTGGGCCGCAGGATGGGCCAGACGCTCAGAGAGGTCGGAGCCGTCCTCGGTCGTGACCGCGGCCAGGTCGTCGACCGGACGACCGACGGCCTGGGCGGCCGGGACACCAAAGAGGTTCTCTGCGGCGCCGTTGAACGTGGTGATGTGGCCATTGGCGTCGACGGCCAAGAGCGCTTCACCCATGCCGTCGACGACCGCCTCCAAGCGGGTACGCACCTCTGCCTCTTCCTCGGCGGTCTGGCGTAGTTCGCCCGCCAGCGTCTCGATGGATCCCGCCATCGAGTCGAACGCTGATCCGAGGACGCCGACCTCGTCGGGGCTAGTGACCTCGACCCGCGCGCCGAGGTCACCTCGCTGGATCCCTTCGGCCGCCACGGTGAGTCGGCGCAGCCCGCGGCCAATCTGCTCGCCAATGAGCAGGGCGCAGATGAACGCGGCGAGGGCAGTGCCCAGGGCGACGAGGAACAGGGTCTCGAAAAGCGAGCTTCGGGTCGCGTCGACAACGCTGGTCGGCGTTGACGCCACCAGCGCCAACACGCGTGCGCCGTCGGGCGACTCGACGGCGCGCGCCGCGAGGAAGGCCCCTCCGGCAACCGCCGAGGCTCGACCGTCGCCGGCGAGTGCTTCCCTCGCGACGCTCACGAGAGCGTCGTCAGGGATCGTGCTACTCGTGGGGGCGAGCTTGCGGTCTCGGTCGACAAGGGCCAGCCCCACGTTGGGGTCATTCTGGGAGCGGACCTCCAGGTAGCCGTCGTCCAGCGCGTTCGTGGCCACGACGACTCCCACCAGTTCGGCACCTTCGGGCGCGGCCACGGTCACCGCGTACGCACCGACAGCAAGGGCACGGTTCCCGACAACGACGATGGAACTGCTGCTGGACTTGTTATCGATCACCTCGGCGACGACACGTGATCCGACGAGGGCTTCGACAGCGGCCCGATCGTCGATGCCGGTGGCGGTGACGACGGCCTGCTTGTCGGTGGCATAGAGAACCGGTCCGCGGGAGATCAGAAGGTCGCCCAGGGAGTCGATGTCCTGCTCGATCACCGCGCTACGGGCCGGTTCGTCTGAGAGGGTCTGGAGAAGGTCAGACCTGCGCCCCTGCAAGGTGAGTGCTATCAGCCTGGAGCTGTTGATCGCCTCGCGGAGAGCAGACTTGTCGATTTCTCGCGCCTCCACCTGAGAGCGCACGCCGATGCGGCGGAGCGCCTCTTCCTCGACGTTTTCGGAGATGACGCTCGACATGGCGACCGACACGGCGATGACAACGACGAGGAGTGTTGCCGCCGAACTGATAGCGACGCGCGCCGGGATCGAGCGGCGCGCTGAACTGAGCAGCACCGCGCCGAGGCCAAGGGCGCCGAGCACCCGGGCCCAGTTCGCGGCGGTGTCGGCCCCCGTTTGCGACGCGGCCTCGGCGATCGCCAGCAACACGAGCGCGGCCCAGACCATGCGGCGCGTGGCCCGATCGTCGCCCCACCCGAGCGTGCCAAGGCCCAGCAGGACGATGCCGCCGGCGCGCAGGGCAACAAGCACTGCGTCGGCGGATTCGGCGAGAAGCGACCCATGCAAGAAGGCCGCTGCGGCCAACGAGAGGAAGCCAAGGGCCAGGGTGATCTGCGACCGCTTCCCGACGCCAACAAGTTGAGGTCGCAATAACACGAGGGCCGCGCCGGACAGCGCGACGAGGAACGTCGCGAATTCGGCCCCGAACCGCAGGAGTGCGGCCGAGCTCGACATCTAGGTCCTCAGGGTCCCGGTACGCCGAGAACTACGCGCATAACTAGGGTTATCGACACCATCTGGGCCCGGCATGAGTCATTTCGATGGTAGCCGTCGAAAATCAGGAGCCGGCGCCCCCTCCAGGGTGGGCAAGCGCCAGCGCGTTACTGCCCTCAAAAGACCCGAGGACCTCGAGAGCCTGGTCGAAACTGTCGACGGCGCGCACTTCCAAGCCGTCGCCCGCATGGCGCTTCGCTTCGGCGAAGTTGTCGCGAGGTACCAAGAAGAGCTTGGCCCCGGCTCGCCTGACCGCCACCGCCTTCTGGGCGACGCCGCCGATCGGCCCCACCTTCCCATCCGCTCGCAGCTCGCCGGTGACGGCAACCTTGCGTCCGCCGGTGAGCTCGCCCGGGGTCAACTCGTCGAGAAGTGCGAGTGAATACGCGAGCCCGGCCGAGGGCCCTTCGACGTTGCCGGAGTCGATGTCGATGCCGAACGGCAGCTTTATCTGCGTCGTCATGCGGACGCCGAGCAGGGGCTGGCCCTCGTCGCCCTTGGCCAGGACCGCTGAATAATCCGTTGGTGGTGCGCCGTCGCGGACGACGGTGACAGTGATGCTTTCGCCCGGTTGATGGGCGCGGATCGCGTTCGCAGCCTCGGCCGACGTCGTCACCGGTGTGGCATCAACAGCGACGATGAGGTCTTTCAGTTTGAGGACACTCGCCGCGGGCAGGGTCGGGTCGATGTCGTGAATGTGAGCGCCCACGCCCAGATCGGTGTAGCCAAGCCGCCGCAGGACGAGTTCTTCGGCCGATGTCTTGGAGTCGGCCATGGCCTCGACATTGAGCTGCTGGTACCGGTCGGCGGGAATCGTGCCGCGGAGAGTCTTCTCCGAGATCACATCGACTGTGGGGTCGAGCCAGCCGATGATGGCCTGCATGGCGCTGACATGGTCCTGGACGCCGACAGTCGTGAACAAGACCTTCCCCTTGGGAGGGTAGACCTCATGGCCGGTGACGACCACCAGGCTGTTCACCTGCCGGGCCGAGCCCGGCGCGATAGTGGCGTAGGGCACGCGGATCAGCAGCGAGGCGATCCCAAGCAGGCCCACCAAACTGCCGATGATCACGAACGCCAGCCACCAACGGCTGACGCGCCGGCGCGCCGCGAGCGGCGCT
>DATLBX010000034.1:0-6242 GCA_035526705.1 Acidimicrobiales bacterium
AGGCACTCGTTCAGGCGGCGCACCGAGTCCTCGAGGTTCGCCACGACGTGCTTCATGATCAGCTCCCAGTCGGCGTTCGCGCTGATCTTCTGATTCGGCACGTAGTAGCGGTCGATGGCGTTGATCACGCCCTCGGGCCGCATGTTCATCATCTCGTTCTCGACGTTCACGTTCGGGCCGGGCGTCATGATGCCAATCACACCGCGCGGACCCATCGCGTTGACGTATCGGTCTCGGTCGTGCGTAGCGCCCTGCAACTCCACTACGCCCTTCTGTGCCACACCTGCAACTTCGCTCACGTTTTCCTCCAGAACCTTCCCGCCAGACCTGTGTCGTCGATCCCGCGCGTGCCGAGCGCGTCGCGGCCTATTTTTTGACGTACTTCACGAGCGTTGCCTCCGCGACGAACGCTCCATACACGTTCCCCGCCGCATCGGCAGTGACACCTTCGACCCCGTGCGTGCCACCGGCGTTCAACTGTTCCTTGTTCGTGTAGGGAATAAACGACTGAATGCGGCCGTCCTTCACGCTGCCGATGCGGATTCCCCGCAAGAAGCCCGGATTCCGCGGCGTGTTGGACTCTGAGTCGGCGGCATACATGACGTCGTTGGCGTCGATGAACAAGCCGCTCACGCGACCGAACTGACGCCAGACTTCGAGCAGCTTCCCCGTCTGGTCGAACACCTGCACCCGGCTGTTGGCGCGATCCGCCACGAACAGACGCCCCTGCGAATCGAGGGCAATCGCGTGCGGGGTGTCGAACTCGCCCGGCCCCGTCCCTTTTTTGCCCCATTCCATCAGGTATTTGCCGGTCCGGTCGAACTTCACGATGCGGGACACGGCGTTTTCGTGGCCGTCCGCCACGAAAATATCGCCCGAGGAGGTCGTCACCACGCCGCACGGGCCGTTGAACGTCTCCTTGGCCAGTCCAGCGACGCCCGCCGTTCCGAGCCGCATCACGACCTTGCCGTCAGGGCTGAACTTGATGACCTGCTGGCCTTTGCCTTGCGCACCGCGCGCATCGGTGACCCAGACGAATCCTTCCTTGTCCACCCACAAGCCGTGCGGGTAGAGGAAGAGACCGGCGCCGAAATTCCGAATCACCTTTCCGTCCGCATCGAATTCCCAGACCGGATTCAGGTCGGAGTTGGCGCAGGCCCCCGCTCCAGGCGTGCAGCGATCGACCACCCAGATGTGACCGTTGGGCGCGGCGGCGATGGCGCTGATGCCGCCAAGCGTACGGCCGGCGGGCAACTGGGGCCAGCTCACTTCGGTGTACGGGTTGGGTTGGGAATTGGGAGCGGCGGCTTCGCCATCGACGTACTTCACGTTGTCGATCGTGCGGAACTGGGGAGCGTTGGGATCGCCGCCCCGGCCGCCGCGGCCGCCCTGTCGCCCGCCGCCTGGCCCCGTGCCAAGGGCACCCGGTGTCTGAGGTGCGCCCGGCGCCTGAGCCGCCCCGGGCGCCTGAGGCGCGGCGGGCGACTGGCCACTCAGCGGAAGCGACATCAAAGTCAGCCCGGCGACAGCCACGCCAAAACCGACGATCTTGCTCAGTCGTGTGCGCATCTCGATGTCCTCAGATCCGTTCAGGCGTTATTTGTCGGGCGTCCAGACCGTAATCCGGCCTCTGGTCGTATCGCCGGAAATGATCTGGCCCTTCGAATTCATGACGAGATAGCTCGATTCGCCCCAGGTGCCCGCCTCCTGGCCACGGCTGCCCATGGCCCCCAGGACGTTGCCGTCCCGGTCGACCTTCGTGAGCTGGCCGTCAAGACCTGTCGCGACCCACGCGCCGCCGAAGCGGTCGAAGTAGATCGCGCACACCAGATTCTTCGTCTGAATCGTCTTCACGAAAGTGCCGTCCGGCTCGTAGATCACGATCCGGTATTCCTCACGGTCGCCGATCCAGACGCGTCCGGTCTGAGGATCGACCGCGCTCCCGTGGGCGCCGGTGAACTTCCCCGGACCGCCGCTGTTGCCGTACCACTGGTTGAGGAACTTGAGGTTCTTGTCGAGGCGAAGTACGCGCGCCGCGCCGATCCGGTTCCACTCGTTCGGCCCGTCAGCGTCATTGGGGCTCTCGTTGTGATGCCCCATGAAGATGAAGACGTCGCCATTGGTCCCGAAGTCAATCATCACCGGCTCCCACAGCAGCCGCTGACCCTTGGCCTCGTCCCAGTCCCCGCGTTTTCCGGGCGTGCCGATCGTCGCCAGCACTTTCCCGTCGGGGCTGATCTTCCGGATCACACCACCCGCTTCGTCCATGATCCAGGCGTTGTCCTCGGCGTCCACCTTCATGCCGTGCGCCTTGACGTGATACCCGATGGCATCGTTCCCGAGCGCGAAGATCAACTTGTAGTCAGGGCTGAACTTGAAGAGCTGCGGCGCCCCCTTGGGACTACGCTCGAGCCCCCAGATGTTGTCCTTCGAATCAACCCCGACCGACACCATGCCGCCGGTGCCGCCGCCGGCTTTGGTCAATTCCTCTTGCAGCGGGAGGCTGGGCGTGTAGGGCAAATTCTTCTTCCACTGTACGAGCCCCTTCGAAGCACTCCCGATGCCGGTGACGCGGTTGCCGCAGAACGGAGCGCCGTAGCACGACGGCGTGTCGCCAGGCTCGAGCGGAGAGGCCGCCACAGTCGCCTTGCAGGTGTTCGAAATCGCCGCTGAATTCCGCTCCAGACACGCCCGTGCCGGACCACCGTTCAGGCCGGGACACACGTTCGTCATCTCCGTGGCACACGCGGTGAGGTCCAATGCACCGCCGCGCCCACCGCCGCCGGGGAAGCCGCCGCCGCCACGCCCGCCGCCCCCGCCACCGGGGAAGTTCGGCGCGCCGCCCGCCCGTGCGCCCGCGGCGCCCGGAGCACCCGGAGCGCCAGGAGCGCCGCCCGCACGCCCACCCGGAGCACCACCCGCCCGCCCGCCCGCCGCGCCGCCGCGGCCCGCACCGGGCGGCTCGAAATACGATTCAGCCGGACCGGTTGGCTGCGGGGGCACATGCCGCTGCGCCTGCGCCTGCGGAAAGCCTGTGGATAACGACAGAGCAAGGACCGCAATGGCGCCTGTACTCGCGAAGACACGTGCGTTCATCGGAAGCTCCCTGAGGGGTATGGAGTGATTCGCGCGGGCGGCGCGACAGCCTCGACCTGAGTGACGGGCCTGCGTTCGCTTTCGGGGCAGGGATTATATGGCGAGTACATGTGCCGATGGGGCGGTAGATAATCGATTATGCACTCCGCATTGTCAAGGGATCTGGCTAATATTTGACTAAACTCTGACTTCCACCTCAGGCGGCTAAATCCTCAGACCCAACGACATGGGAACTCCCGTGCTTGCAATCGGAATTTTCGTCGCAGTGTTCGCCATCGCGTCCTTCCGCAACATCCACCTCGGGGTCCTGATGCTTCCGGCCGCGGTCGCCGTGGGCGTATGGATGGCCGGCCTCTCGGTAGGGAAAGTCCTCGAGGGTTTCCCGGTCAACATCCTCGTGCTGATCGCCGGCGTGACCTACCTGTTCGGGATCGCCAGCAGCAATGGCACCGTTGACCTGCTGATCCGCAAACTGGTCAGTGCGGTGGGGCATAGACGAGGGTGGCTCCCCTACCTGTTCTTCCTCATCACCACCGGCGTCGCGTCGATGGGGTCGGCACAGGCGGGGTACGTGGTGATCCCGCTCGCCATGGCCGCCGCACGGCGTTCCGCCATCGATCCCATGGTGATGGCCATCGCCCTGAACTCCGGCATGAGCACCGGCGGATTCGCGCCCACCAGTCTGTTTGGCATCGTGACGGTCTCCGCGGCAGCCAAGGCCGGGATCGCGCTGAATCCGCTCGTTCTTCTGGGGATCGCCGCGCTCGCCAGCCTGATCCTGCTCATCGCCGCGACCTTCATCTTCCCGAGCTCGAAGGTGATGCCGATTGCCGCGCCCGGTGCGGCTGCGGTCGCGTCGGAGCCGACGAGTGCGCCCGGACGGTTCGCCTCTCACCAGATCGTGACCCTTGGATGCATCATCATTCTCACGCTCTCCGTGGTGGGCGGCTTCTCCATGGGCCGCTCTCCGGATATCGGCGTGATCGCGCTCGGCCTCGGCGCCGCGCTCGCCCTGATGTACCCGGCGTCGGGCGCTGAGGGGGTCAAGCGCATTGACTGGGGGACGATTTTCATGGTCGGCGGGATCGTGACCTTCGTCGGGGTTCTCCAGGCAATGGGTGCGGTGAATATGCTTGGACACGCCGCGATGGCGGTGGGTTCACCGTACGCGGCCGCCTTCGTCATCTGCGTCGTCGCCGGCCTGGTGTCGGCCTTCGCGTCGACCACGGGAATCCTCACCGCGCTCGTTCCGATGTCGGTGCCGCTCGCCGTCTCCGGAGGAGTGAGGGGGTGGGCCCTCATGAGTCTGATGGGTGTGTGTGCGGCGATCGTGGATGCATGCCCCTTCTCGACCTCAGGCGCCTTGATTGTTGCCGCGGGCGCTGAGGAGGAACGGCCGAGGCTGAAGTCCTTCCTGACCCGTTGGGGCCTCTCGATGGTCATCGTCGGGCCGGTCGCAGCCATCATCGTCCTGATGCTGTTGGGCAGATCGTGATCGCACGACACAGTCGCTTACAGGTCCCTTCGCAACGGTTCAACCCCGAATGCACAGGCGCCGGTCGCGTCGGCCCTCCACCCCGGAGCAACGCGTCGCCGGTGCTACACTCGCCGAATTTCACGATCGCGGGAGCCCGATGAGAATGCGTCAGGTCCGTCCAGAACTCGCCAGGTTATTGCGCGTAGCCTCGATCTCGCCTCGCGCCACGCACGCCACGCGCGTTCAGGCGTCGGTCCTGCTCTTGGGCCTCGCCCTCACCCTGATCCCCTCGGGGCCTGCCGTGCGCGCGCAGGCCGAGGTGCGCGTGCTGCGAGGTTTCACGCTGATCGATGGCACCGGCAGCACGCCGCTTCCGAATGCGGCCATGGTCGTCGATGCTGGCCGGATCTCCTGGATCGGACCCGTCTCGCGTCTCAAGGCGCCTGCCGGAGCCGAGGTCGTGGACCTCACCGGCCAGTTCGTGATGCCCGGGATCGTTGACCTCCACGGCCACCTCGGTATCACCGACGGCATGACCCAGGATGCCAAGCTCTTCTCCCGTCAGACGGCCGAACGCGACCTCAAGAGATACGCCTCGTACGGCATCACCACGTTGCTCAGCCTGGGCCTCGACAGCGATCAGATCTTCGACATCAGAGAGGAGCAGCGGCGCTCGCGGCCGACCATGGCCCGCGTCTACACCGCGGGACAGGGGCTGGCCTATAACGGCGGCATCGGCGGGGCCATCAGCTTTCCCGGGGTGGCCGGAGCGGTCTTGAACACCGTGGACGACGTCGAGCCGGCGATCGCCGCGCAAGCCAAGAAGCGCGTCGACTTCATCAAGTTCTGGACGGATGACAACTTCGGCAGAGCCAAGCGCATGCCCGACGACGTCGCGAAAGCTCTCATCGAGAGTGCGCACCGCCACGGCATCCGTGTCGTGGCCCACGTGTTCTACCTCCAGGATGCCAAGAAGCTCGCGAACTTCGGGGTGGATGCGCTGGCGCACATCATCCGCGACCAGCCCGTGGACCAGGAATTGATCGACAGCATGAAGCGCCACAACACCTGGATGGCCGCCGCGACGTTGACCCGCGAGGTGGCTCTCTCCGCCTACGCCAAGACGGCGCCCTTCCTGTCAGACCCCTTCTTCACCCGGGCCGTCAGCTCAGATGTCCTGAACACGCTGCAGAATCCGGAATATCAGAAGAAGATTGCGTCGGATCCGTACTTCCCGCGGCATGCGGAATCGCTGGCGATCGGAATGAAGAACCTGAAGGCTCTGGCTGACAGCGGGGTGAAGTACGGGATTGGCACCGACACCGGCGTCCCGGGACGGTTCCAGGGATACTTCGAGCACCTGGAGCTCGAGCAGATGGTCCAGGCGGGGCTTACGCCGATGCAGGTTCTCGTGGCCGCGACCAGGAGCGGCGCGGAATTCCTCAAGGCGAAAGATCTCGGCACGCTCCAGACCGGCAAGTGGGCCGACCTCATCGTCCTCTCCAGGAACCCGCTCGACGACATCAAGAACACCAAGTCGATTACGGATGTCTACATCGCGGGCAACAAGGTTCACTGACGCGGACCCGTCCGAGAATCACGACCGACAAAACGAGCGCGGCCGGACGTCAACATCTGACGGTCCGGGCCGCGCTCGTTTGCTTCTTGG
>DATLBX010000035.1:0-32914 GCA_035526705.1 Acidimicrobiales bacterium
GGTCCGCCAGGCACCTTCGAAGTCGGTGGCGATGGACTTGGCTGCCGTGAAGGCGTTACGCAGGTCGGACTGAGCGGCGCGGTCGCGGGCCCGGTCCTGGGCTCCCAGGAAAGTGGGAATGGCGATGGCGATGAGGATGGCGATGATCAAAACGACGACCATCAGTTCGATCAGGGTGAAGCCCTGCTCGTCCTCGCGCCGACGCCGGAAGGATTCCAGCATTGGTTTTCTCCTTGGTATTAGGTGAATGTATGGCCGTGGGCGAAGCCCGCGGTCACGGTCCAGGGTAGACCCCGGCCCGCAAGGGGAACCTTTACACGCCCTGTGATCCATGCGTAAGTACCCGCTTGGAACTTTGGCCACGGAGAGTGGCCAGATCCGGTGACCTCGGTCACCAATCGTTTGGCGGGACCGCCGGCTATTCGATCAGGTTGATGATGTTGAACATCGGCATGTAGAGGGCGACGACCATGCCGCCGACCGCACCGCCCAGAACCACGATCATCAGAGGCTCGAGTAGCGACGTCAAGGCGTCGACCATGGCCTCGACCTCCTGCTCGTAGAAGTCAGCCACCTTCCCGAGCATCTCCGGGAGCGCACCCGTCTCCTCGCCGACCGAGGTCATGTGGGTGACCATGGGCGGGAAGATGGCATGGCCGGCCATGGTCTTACCGATGCCCTCTCCCACTCGGACGCTCTCCTGGATGTCGGTGATCGCCCGGGCGATGACCGTGTTGTTACAGGTGTCGGAAGTGATCTCCAGGGACTCGAGGATGGGCACACCGGCTGTCTGAAGCACCGACAACGTGCGGGCGAAGCGGACGATGGCTGTCTTGTGGATCAGCTTGCCGAACAACGGGATCTTGAGGACGATTCGGTCTTTGACATCGCGCCCGCGCGGCGTCTTGATGAACCGCTTCAGCAGGAAGATGGTCACACCCCAGAACAGCATCACGAAGATGAAGTAGTGGGTGAGGATGCTGGACACCGCGATCAGGAGCCGGGTCGGCAGCGGGAGCTGCCCACCCAAGCCCTCATAGAGCGTGGTGAAGGTCGGGACGATGAAGAGCAACATCGCCGCCACGATGAGGATGACAAGGGCGAAGACCGCGACCGGATAGGTCAACGCTGACTTGATCTTGCCCTTCAGCTCGACCTGCTTCTCGATCGTCTCCGCGAGACGCAGGAGGATCCCTTCCAGAATACCGCCGGTCTCTCCGGCCTTCACCATCGAAACGAAGAGGGCGTTGAAGGCCTTGGGGTGGCGGCCGAATGCCTGCGTCGGCGACGACCCCTTCTCGACGTCGACCCGCACTTCGCGCACGATCTCCGCCAGAGCCTTGTTCTCGGTCTGCTGCTCGAGGATGGCCAGCGCCCGGAGGAGCTGCACTCCCGAGCTGATCATCGTCGCGAACTGCCGGCAGAAGATGGCGACGTCCTTGAGTTTGACCTTGCCGCCGAAGCCGGGGATCTTTATCTCCGTGCTCATGCCCACGGACTTCTTGTCGATGGAGATCGGCACGTAGCCCATCTGCCGCAGTCGGTTGGCGACGAGCGTCGTGGAGTCCGCGTCGAGAGTGCCCTCGAGCATCTTTCCCTGCTTGTCGCGCACCTTGTACGCGTACGTCGTCGGCATCAATGGCCTCCTATAGATCCGTGCTCACAGGTTGCCACGCCCGCCGCATACTGAAGCGGCATCCATGTGGGGCGAAGCGGGTGCGGGCGACTAGCCCGTCGCGAGGCGACGAAGGTCTTCCTGGTCGGCCGCACGCTCGAGGGCCATCTGCATCGAGATGGCGCCCTTCTTCACCAGGTCGGCGAGGGACGCGTCCATGACCTGCATGCCATATTTCGCGCCGCCCTGCATCGTCGAATAGATCTGGTGGGTCTTGCCTTCCCGGATCAGGTTCCGCACCGCGGGCGTGGCGATCATGATCTCGCAGGCCAGGGCGCGGCCGTTGCCGGACTGGCGGGGCACCAGCTGCTGGGTCACCACGCCGTTGAGCGAGCCGGCCAGCTGCACGCGAACCTGCTGCTGCTGCTCAGGCGGGAAGACGTCGATGATGCGGTCGACCGACTGCGGGGCGTCCTTGGTGTGCAGCGTGCCGAACACCAAGTGGCCGGTTTCGGCGGCGGTCAAGGCGGTGGAAATTGTCTCGTTGTCGCGCATTTCTCCGACGAGGATCACGTCCGGGTCCTGACGAAGGACAGCCTTCAGTGCCCGGGCGAAAGTGTCGGTGTCCTCCCCCACCTCTCGCTGATTGACCACGCAGTTCTTGTGTTCGTGCAGGAACTCGATGGGGTCTTCCACCGTCATGATGTGTTCGTGGCGCTGGCGGTTGATGATGTCGATGATCGACGCCAACGTTGTCGACTTGCCCGAACCGGTCGGGCCTGTCACCAGCACCAGGCCACGAACCATTTCGGCCAGCTGGTTCACCGAAGCCGGTAGCCCCAAGTCTTCCAGCGGCTTGATTTCGTAGGGGATGGCGCGCATGACCGCGCCGACGTTGTCGCGCTGGAGGAAGACGTTCACACGGAACCGGCCCACGCCGGGAACCGCGTGCGAGGTGTCGAGCTCCTTGTTCGCCTCGAAACGCTCCCGCTGCTTCTGGGTGAGGATGGAGTACACCATCCGCCGGATTTCGGAGCCCGTCATGATCGGGAACTCCTCCAGCTTGCGGATCTCACCGTTGACGCGCACATTCGGCGGCAGCCCCGCGGCCAGGTGAAGGTCGGAGCCGCCGAGCTCGATCTGCCGTTCCAGCAACACGTTGACGTGGAGGTCGAGCTCCGGGGCCTCTTCCACGACCCGCAGCACCGGCGCGCCGTCTTCGCCGACCTCGACGGGCTGGCCATCAGCGGGCGCAGTGGCACCTCCGGGCGCCTCGGCGAGCCCGTACATGGCGTTGATCACGCGGTTCAACTCGCTGCGCGAGGCCAGCGCGGCGCGAATGCCCCAGTTGGTCGCCTGCTGGACCTCCGACATGGCCTGCGGCGACGGCTTGGCCATTGCCACCAGGAGGTCGCTGCCATCGACATCGACCGCGACGCACGAGTGCTTCCGAGCCAGGTCCGGCGGGATCAACCGGTCCAGCGTGGGATTGATGACGGTCTGTTCGAAGTCGACGAACCGCATCCCGTTCATGGTCGCCACCGCGGCGACCATGTCCTTCTCTCCGACGTGGTTCTCGGCGCGGAGCATCTTCGAAAGCGACACGCCCTCGTTCGACTCGCGGTCGAGCAGCACCTCGAGTACGTCACGCGAAAGGACCTTGCGCTCGACCAGCGCCTCCCCCAACTTCCTCGACTGCAATTGCCCCTGGGTAGCCATTACAAATCCCCTTAAGTTCGCTTGACCAAATGTTCCCATGCCCCGCGCTCAGGCAATGGTTCGGGTGATCTCCTCGAGCGTCGTCATGCCCAGGGTGACCTGCATGAGGCCGCACTGGCGCAGCGTCAGCATCCCCTCGTCGATCGCCACCTTGCGGATATCCGAGGAGTGCCGGTTCTCCGCGATCATCCGCTCCAGCTCGTCGCTGATCGGCATCACCTCGTGCACCCCGAATCGGCCGCGGTAGCCCTTGTGCCCGCAGTTTCCGCATTTGCCAGCGGCGAAAACCGTCTTCGGCACGGGCAGGCTCATGTCCCAACCGCGGCGAACGAGCTCTTCCTCGGTGGGTTCGTACTCCTCCTTGCACTTCTCACACAGCCGCCGCGCCAGCCGCTGGGCGACGACGCAGTCCAAAGCGGTGCCGACGAGGTAAGGCTCGATGCCCATGTCGATCAAGCGGGGCGGCGTAGAGGCGGCATCGTTCGTGTGCAGGGTCGAGAGAACGAGGTGCCCGGTCAGCGCAGCCTTGATGGCCACTTCCGCGGTCTCGCCGTCTCGGATCTCTCCGACCAGGACGATGTTCGGGTCGCAGCGCAATATCGATCGCAGGGCCACCGGGAAGGTAAGGCCCGCCTTCTCGTTGACCTGGACGTGATTCACTCCGGCGGTCCGGTATTCGACCGGGTCCTCGACGGTGATGACGTTCTTGGTCGGGTCGTTGATGATGTTGAGCGTCGCCGAGAGCGTCGTCGACTTTCCCGAACCGGTCGGGCCGGTGATGAGGATGGTGCCGTAAGGCTTGTTGTACGCCTTCTCGTAGCGTTCCAGGTTGTGGGGCAGCAGGCCCAGGCTGTCCAGGTCGTAGGCCGCGTGCGCACTGTCGAGGATTCGCATGACGATCTTCTCGCCATAGGGCGGCACCGGGAGCGTCGCGGTACGGAGGTCGATCTTCTTCCCTCCGAAGATGCCGGAGATGCGACCGTCCTGCGGGATGCGCCGCTCGGCGATGTTCAGCTCCGCCATGATCTTCAGGCGCGACGTCAGCGCGGGCTGGATCTGCTTGGGCAGCGAGCGGTTTTCGTAGAGAACGTCGTCGACCCGGTACCGGATCTTCACGTCCTTCTCCGTGGGGTCGATGTGAATGTCCGAGGCGCGGTCCAGAACGGCTTGCTCGATGATGATGTTGACCAACTTGATGATCGGCGCGTCCTCGTCGACGACCTGAACCCGGCTGAGATCGTCCTCCGGCTCCACCTCGGCGACCGCGTCCTGGGTCAGGCCCTCCGCGACGGCGTCGGCCCGGTAGTACTTGTCGATCGCATCCTTGACGGCGTCGCCGGTGGCGAAGGCCGGGTGGATCTCACACTTCGTTACGGCCTTGATGTCGTCGAGCGCGAAGACGTGGGTGGGGTTGGCCATCGCGACCGTGAGCCGGTTGCCCTCCCGCTTTACCGGAACAGCCTGGTATTTCCGGGCCAGCGCCGGCGAAATCGTTTGAGCTGCGAGTACATCGACGGGGTACTCCGCTAGGTCGATGTAGTCCATTCCGAACTGCTTGGCGATCACCGAGACGATGTCGCCCTCGGTGACAAGGCCGCGCTCCTTGAGGATCGGGCCCAGCGTCCGTCCGGTCCTGGCCTGCTCGGCCAGCGCCTGATCCAGGTCCGTGTTCGTGATGAGACCGGCGCGAATCAGCAGCGTCCCGATCGGGTCGCTGGGCGTCGGGGGCGCGGCGTCGGGGGGAGTGATCGTGTCGGTCATGTCAACTCGCGCCCAGTGTACGGGCGGGTATCGGCCGTACTCCGTACCTCACGGCGGAGGGCTCCGGGCCCCCGCCGAGGGCGACGGCGAAGGGCTCCGGGCCCCCGCCCTTGATCCACGGAGAGTGGTTCGGCCTCGTCGTGCGGGCTAGTTACGAACCGAAGACAGGAACTTGAGCAGCGCCGAGCGGTCGACGGGCTCGCCAGGATTGGCCGGGTCCTCCTCGACGGCGGGGGGCGGCGGAGGAGCCTGCGCGGCAGCGGCCGGCTGCGGGGCTGGAGCCGCGGGCCGCGGCGGCGTAGTCGGCTGCGGCGCCGGAGCTTGCGGCTCGGGCTCCGGCGCGGGCGTCGGTGCCGCGGGCTGCTCCGCCTGAGCCGGGCTCGGCTCGGGCTGAGTCTTCGGCGCTTCCTGGACCGGCGCGTCCTGCACGGGCGCCGGGGCCGGAGGTGCCGGCACGGCCGGAGGCGCGACGGGCTCAGCGGTCGCCAGGCCGTTCTCCACGAGGAACTTCGCGGTGCGACAGATCTGGAACTCGCCCATGTCCATGAACTCGGCGAGCTCGGCCAGAGTCACGCCATGACCAGCGGCTACGACGAGCCGCCACTGGTCCGGGTCGAGGACCACCTGCGACGACGGGGATGCCGGAACAAGCTGCAGCTTCACGTGCACGCTCGGGATGTGGATCGCAATGTCGCGCCACTCGATCAGCCGATCCTCTGCGTCGCTCAGCACGTCGCCGACGGACTGAGCCGTCATCGGACCGCGTACCGGCGAGTCACCCTGGAACGAGAAGTCCCCCTGGGGGAGGCGGAGAAGCTCGAAGACGGCGTCTACGAGGGTCGGGCAGCGCGGAACCTCGGCGCCGACGAGTTTGCCCTCGTCCATCCAGACCGAGCCGGCGAAGCCGGGACCGCGGACCTGGAGCTCGCCCTTCTTCTTCGTGCTGGAGAGCAGCGAGAGGACGTCCTGCAGGCCGAAGGTGTCGAGTGTTCCCTGAAGCGACACTTCAACCTCCTCTCACTCGTCCCAGCCGGTCGAGGAGAAGGAACCCTTCTCCTCCTCCCCTGCTATCGGTCCAGTTTGGCCTCATCTTGAGCAGTGCGCAGGCCAGCCCGCATTACTTCTAGTGGTGCGGGCTGGCCGATCCATAGTTCGAACGCCCTAGCGGCCTGGTGAAGCAGGGGGCCCGTACCGTCCAGCGCCACCGCACCAGCGGCGGCCGCCGCGGCTATCAGAGGCGTGGTTCCGGCGGCGTAGGCGAGGTCGACGACCGTCTGACCTGCCCCGATGCCCTCCACGGCCAGCGGAAGCGGATCGGAGGGCCGCATGCCCAGCGGGGTGGCGTTGACCACTAGGTCATATGACGCGGCATCCGGAGCCACCGATCTACCGGCGGGCCCCGCCAGGGTCGCGGCAGCCGCGGCCGCCTCGGCCCTACGGCTCCAAACTCCCACTACATCGGCCCGCGCTACTCCGAGCGCGTATGCCGCGGCCCGGGCCGCTCCCCCCGCCCCGAGAATCAGACAACGGCTACCAGACGCTTCGAAGCCGGCTTCCCTGAGGCAATCCACGAGCCCGTCGCCATCGGTGTTGTGCCCCACCAATGCGAGACCTTCCCGGGTGACGCAGTTGACCGCGCCCGTGGTGTCGGCCGCCAGACTCAGCCGATCCAGCAAGGAGCCGATCGACGACTTGTGGGGCATGGTGACGGACAAGCCACCGAGCCCCAGGGCACGCATCCCCGCGACCGCCGGCGCGAGCTCGGCCGCCGTCACCCGGAGCGCCACGAATTGCCAGTCGCAGCCGAGCGCCTCGAAGGCCGCGTTGTGAATCGCCGGAGACAGCGAGTGCTGCACCGGGTCGCCGATGACCGCCGCCACCTTTGTGGTGGCCGAGATCAACGAACGCCGTTCTCGTCCGCTTGCCGGATGTTGGCCTGATGTTGGGCGCCGGTGCTGGCGAAAGCGTGAGAGCCATCGGACTCGACCACCACGTAGTACAGGAAATCGTTGGCAGGCGGGTCCGCCGCCGCCTCCAGCGCGGCCCGTCCGGGTGCGGCGATCGGCGTCGGCGGCAGACCCTTCACCCTGTAGGTGTTGTAGGGAGAGTCGACCTCCAGGTCGCTGAAGAGCACCCGGGTTTTGTGCTCCCCCAGGGCATACAGCACCGTCGCGTCGATCTGCAGCAACATGTCACGCTCGAGCCGGTTGTATATGACCCGGGCGATCGGGCCTCTGTCCTCGGCTACACGCGCCTCGCGCTCCACCAGGCTGGCGATGACAACTGCCTCGTAGGGCGTGACCCGTCCGCCCTCTGCCGCCTGGTCGATGCCGGTCTCCGCCGCGACCGTGTCGAAGGTGGAAACCATGCGCTGCAAGATCTCCTTCTCGTCATCGCCGCGGTCGAGCATGTACGTATCGGGAAACAGCAGTCCTTCCAGCGTGTTGACCGAGTCCGGCTGAAGGGTCGAACGTATTTCGCCGGATTGCGCCGCGGCGAGGAACGCCTCGGCAGACCGGCCCGGCAACTTGCCGACGCGCTCGGCGATCTGCTCCAGAGTCAGCCCTTCAGGAACGGTGAGCCGGTCTTGGATGATCTCCGGACCACGGGACAGGACGTCGACGATCTCGCCGAATGTCGCCCGTTTACGGAGCGTGTAATCGCCCGCTTGGAAGGGACCCGCGCCCTTCAGCCGCGTGTAGATGCGGAATGCCCGCGCGCTCTCCACGACTCCCTTCTCGTCGAGTATCGCCGCGATCCGCGCCGTGCTCGAGCCTGCCGGAATCGTCACGGCCACCTCCTCACCCGCCGCCCCGGGGGGATCCACCGTCCGCTGCACCGTGACCGCGGTGCCGAGCAGCCCGACGATGAAGACCGCGAGGCCAATCATCAGAGCCCGCCTCATGATCTGTCCAGCCAAGCCTGCAAGAGAACAGCCGCGGCTTCCTGGTCGATGCGGCCGCCCTTGCGTTGCTGGCGCGAGCTGAGTCCGGCGGATCGCAGCGAGCGCGCCGCGCTGACCGTGGTCAGGCGCTCGTCCAGAACCTCGACGGGGACGGGCAGCGCCTTGCGCAGCTTCTCCACCTCCTGCTCGGTCGCCACCGCCCGCGGGCCACGCTCGCCCGACATGTTCAACGGCAGGCCGACCACCACTCGCACGGCCCCGAGGTCCGCCACCGCGGCGAACACCTCGCGGTGATCCAGCGCCACGTCACCACTGCGCTCGATCGTCGAATAGGGCGACGCCAACACACCGTCGGGGTCGCAAACCGCCATCCCGATCCGCTTCTCCCCGAGATCGAGAGAAATGACACGGCCCGGGCTACTCATCGCTGCGACAGGGCGGCGCGAGCCTGCGCAAGAGCCGCGTCGATCTTCGACGCGTCGCGCCCACCGGCGGTCGCGACGAGCGGATCCTTGCCGCCTCCGCCTCCGCCGACCGTCTTGGCCGCGGCGGATAGGAGTTCCGGCGCCGACACGTCCGAACCTTTTTCCATCGCCGCGGCGAGAGCCACGCGGGACTTGTCGGGTGTGCCGATAAGTACCACGCCGCGTACGCCTTCTCGGGCGCGCACGGCCAGCGCGAGCTCGCGCAGGTCGTCGACGCCCAGCCCATCGCGCCGTTCGACGACGAAGCCGTCCGTCGACCCCGCCTTCGCTCCCAGTTCCACCGCTTCGGCTTTCAGCGCCACCGACCGTGCCGTCTTCAGCTCCGCCTCGATCGCCTTGTTCCGTGCCAGTAGCCGCTCGAGCGCGTCCGGTACCTCCTCCGGCGTCGAGCGCGTCAACTCGGCGACGCGCCCGATGATCCGCTCCATGTTCCGCAGTCGGTCGAGCGTCTTGTCGCCGGTAACGGCGAAGACGCGCCGCAGGTTGCTCCCGATCGAACCTTCCGATACGACCTTGATCGGGCCGATGGAGCCCAGCAGGTCGACATGCGTGCCCCCGCACAGTTCGACGCTGCGTGATCCGGCCTCGATGACCCGCACGAACTCGCCGTACTTGTCTCCGAAGAAGGCCAGGGCGCCGGCTTCCTCGGCTTGTGTCTTTGTCGTCTCGTAGGCGCGCACCGGCTCGTTGGCAAGTACGCCCTCGTTGGCGAGGTTCTCGATGGCCTGGATCTCCTCTGGAACCATCGCCTCGTAATGGGAGAAGTCGAACCGGAGTTGGTTCGGACCGACCTCCGAACCGTGCTGGCGAACATGGGAGCCGAGCACCTCACGGAGCGCGGCGTGAAGAAGGTGTGTCCCTGTGTGGTTGCGCCGGATCGCCTCGCGCCGAGGCCCCTCGACCACCGAAAGCACCTCTGCGCCGACATCGAAACTGCCATCGAGCCGCACCACGTGCCGGTGGAGGCCGGTGATCGCATAGGTGGTGTCGAGAACCGTCGCGCTGGCGCCACCGTCTGTGCGGATCAACCCCGTGTCGCCAACCTGCCCGCCGGCCTCGGCATAGAACGGGCTTCGGTCGAGAAACAGTTCCGCCGTGCCGTCCGGGCGCGGCAGCATGCCGATGACCCGACCCTTCGTCTCCAGTTCGGAGTAGCCGGTGAAGCCGGTGGGCCCGAACTGCTCGAGGAGCTCCCGGTAGACGTCAGCCGTCTCCGACTCGTCACCTTCGCCGGCGTCGCGGCGCGCTGCCCGAGCGCGCTGGCGCTGCGCGGTCATGGCTGCCTCGAATCCCTCGAGGTCGACGGTGACGCCGCGCTCCTCCGCGATTTCGCGGGTCAAGTCACGAGGGAAGCCGTAGGTGTCGTGGAGCAGGAACATGGTCTGCCCGCTGAGCGTCTTCACCTCGCCGGAGAGCTCCTCGTCGAGGATCTCGTGGCCGCGCTTGAGCGTCTGGCGGAACTTGGACTCCTCACGCTCGACGACGCCGACGACGAAGTCGGCGTTGCGCGCTAGTTCGGGATACGCCTCCCCCATCACTTCGACGACCGAGGCCACCATCGTGGGCAGCACCAGCTTCTCGACACCGAGACGAGACGCGTGCTCCACCGCCCGGCGCAGCAGGCGTCGCAGGACGTAGCCGCGATCCTCGTTCGACGGGAAAACGCCATCGGAGACCAAGAAGGAGACCGAGCGAGCGTGGTCGGTCAGGATCCGAAGTTCGACGTCGGTCGAAGGGTCCGCTCCGTACCGCTTTCCGGTCTCGCGCTCCGCCGTCTCGAGAATGCGCCGAAGTTCGTCCGTGTCGAATGCCGAGTCGACGCCGTCGAGGGCGCTGAGCGTTCGTTCCAGGCCTTCGCCAGTGTCGATGTTCTGATTCGGGAGGTCGACCAGCGATCCGTCCGGCTGGCGCTCGTACTGCATGAACACCAGGTTCCAGATCTCTCGATAACGGTTGTATGAGCTGACGGGGTCACCTTCAGGACCGAATTCCGGACCCATGTCGTAATGGATCTCCGAGCACGGACCGCACGGGCCGGTCTCCCCCATTTCCCAGAAGTTCTCGTCGTCGTTCTGACCCAGAGCCACGATCCGCGACTCGGGCAGTCCGATGGTGTCGCGCCAGATCCCCGGCGCCTCCTTATCGGTGTGGTGCACGGTCGCCCAAACCCGATCGCCGTCGAGTCCGAGGCGCTCGGTGACGAACTCCCATGCCCAGGCGATGGCATCTTCCTTGAAGTAATCGCCGAAGCTGAAGTTGCCGAGCATTTCGAAGAACGTGAAGTGCCCCCACGTACGGCCGATGTTCTCGATGTCGTCGTGGCGTCCCATTATTCGGACGGCCTTCTGCACCGAGGTAGCGCGCGGCGGATCGGGGGGCGGCTCCTCACCCGTGAAGAAGGGCAGGAACTGGTTCATCCCCGCATTGGTGAACAACGGCGCCCGGGGATGGTGCGGGATGAGCCCTGCCGAGGGGACCAGGCGATGCCCGCGCTCGACGAAGAAGTCGGTGAAGGCCTGACGTAGTTCCTGAGCGCGCATAAGAACGGACGAGTCTACGAGCCGGTCAGGCCGCCCTTGAGAGGATTAGCGACCCGCAGCTCTTCTTCACGGGCTCGCATTGCGCTGCGGCCTTCGCCCACCGCGGCCTTCAGGTCGGCGCCGAAGCGCCCCAGCGACTTCGAGAGCTCCCCGGCCACCCGATCGGGCGCGTACTTCTCCGCAGTCCGGCGAAGGGCTCGCGTCGCCCACCAGGAGAGGCCCGCACCGAACCCGATGCCAACCGCGAACCAGAAGATGCGGCGGAGCAACTCAGTCCGCCCGGTTGCGTCGGAGGCTGCGCCATGCACGGGTTACCCCTGCCCCGGCGGCCATGGTCTTGATGACGGGGTTGGAGAACGCCAGGTACGCCAACTGCGACGCGGAGTCGACGGTGGCCGAGATGTTCTCCGCTCGCTGGGTGACGCTGCCGAGTCGCTCGATCTCGCCTCGGGCCTCGGTCAACGAAGCGCGGAGCTCTGCCGCCAGCGGCACCACGTCTTTCAGGCTGTCCGTGAGACCCCGTAGCTCCTTGATGGTGCGAGTGAGGGAGACGAGCGCGATCACCAACGCAATCACGATCACCACCGCCGCTCCCGCGGCGAGCACGCTGACTGTCTCGGCTGTGGTCATCTTCGATCGTCCTCCGGTTGGGGGGTCTGCCGCCTGAGCCGCTCGGCCACCTGTGCTTCTCTGCCGTGCTCGGTTGGCTCGTAGTAACGGCGGCCGGCGACCTCGGGCGGGCGATGCTCCTGGGGCACCCAGCCCCTGGGGTCGTCGTGCGGGTAAACGTAGCCCGTGCCCTCTCCGGTGCGACGCTTCTGGTGCTCGCTGGCACTGCGGAGGTGGCTGGGCACCGGGCCGGCGGGCCTCTCGGCCACATCAGCCTGGGCGCGGCCGAGCGCGACCATCGCGGTATTGGACTTTGGCGCCGTCGCCAGATGAATCACGGCCTGAGCGAGGTTGAGCTGCGCTTCGGGCAATCCGACGAACTCCACGGCGCGCGCCGCGGCATCCGCGACGACCAGCGCGATCGGATCGGCCATGCCGATGTCCTCGCTGGCCAGGATGACGAGTCGTCGCGCTATGAACCGCGCGTCCTCTCCGGCGGCCAACATGCGCGCCAACCAGTACAGGCCGGCGTCGGGGTCGGATCCCCGGATCGACTTGATGAACGCGCTTATGACGTCGTAGTGCTCATCTTCGGACCACCGGATGGCGCGTGAGGAGCGCGCTGCCTCTACATCTTCGAGGGTGACCTCCTCACCCTCGCCCCGTTGAGCGGCCACCGCCGCAGCGATCTCGATGGAGGTGAGCAGCGCGCGGGCGTCGCCATCGACCGAGTCGACGAGATGCTCCGCCGCCTCGGCATCCATGGAATGGCCTACCGCCTCCAACCCCCGGTTCAGCACTACCCGGAGCTCTTCCGGCGTCAGCGATTGCAGGCGGAACAGGGTCGAACGGCTCATCAACGGCGCGTTGACCTCGAAGAACGGATTCTCCGTCGTCGCACCGATCAGCGTGAGCGTCCCGTCCTCGACCGAAGGGAGTAGCGCGTCCTGCTGGGACTTGTTGAAGCGATGTACCTCATCGAGGAACAGGATCGTCCCCTCGCCATGCTCGGCCAGGCGGCGTCGGGCTGAGGCAACCGTGTCGCGCACGTCCTTCACTCCGGCGGTCACCGCGGAGAGGGGTACGAAATGCCGTTTGGTCTCCGCGGCGACGACTCGGGCCAGCGTGGTCTTGCCCGTTCCCGGCGGACCCCAGAAGATCGTCGAACCGAGACGGTCGGACTCGATCAGGGCGCGCAATGGCCGGCCCTTGCCGATCAGATGCTCCTGCCCGACCACCTCGTCGAGCGACCGCGGCCGAAGCCGCTCCGCAAGAGGTGCCTGTTTCGCCAAACGCTCCTGCAGCGCTGACTCGAACAGGTCGACATTGCCATCCCGGGCGGGGACCCCGGCCGCGGGCCGTTGAGCACGCGGGCTCACAGCTTGAGTCCCAGCTCCTTCAGGGCGCGGGGGTCGATGGGGGTCGGCGCGCCGGTGAGCGGGTCGAATCCCGACTGCGTCTTGGGGAAAGCGATCACCTCGCGGATGTTGTCCTCGCCCGCCAGGATCGCCACCAAGCGCTCGATCCCGAAGGCGAAGCCCGCGTGGGGGGGCGCGCCGTAGCGGAACGCACTCATGAGGAAGCCGAAGCGCTTCTCCGCTTCGTCCGAGTCGATACCGCACGCGCTGAACACCTGCTGTTGGATGTCGGCGCGATGCACACGAACACTCCCCGACCCGAGTTCCCAGCCGTTGACCACCAAGTCGTAGGCCTGTGCCCTTACGGCCAAGGGGTCGGTGGCCAACAATTCGAGGTCGTCGGGGTGCGGCATGGTGAACAGGTGGTGCGCGGCCTGCGGCCGGCCGTCGTCGTCGAGTCCGTCGAACAACGGGAACTCGTCCACCCAGGTGTAGTGAAGCCCACCCTCCGAGACCGGCGGGGCGCCGAGGTGGAGCCGCAGAAGACCCAGGATGTGGCGCGTCATCCGCCGTTCGCCGGCCACGATCAGGAGCAGATCGCCCGGTTCGGCTTCCGTGCGCGTCCCGACTGACTCGACCTCCTCGGCGGAGAGGAACTTTGCGATCGGAGAGTCGAGCTCGCCAGGCTTCACCCGCATCCAGACGAGACCCGCGGCCCCCCACTGCTTGGCCTTTTCCGTCAGGTCGTCCAAGCGCGATCGGGTGAACTCCGCGCCCTTCTCGACCCGGAGCCCCTTGATGCTCTCGGCCTTGAAGGCGTTGAACCCCGTCAGCTCGAAGATGTCGGTCAACTCGATGAGCTCCATGCCGAAGCGCGTGTCCGGCTTGTCGGAGCCGAACCTTTCCATGGCGTCCTTCCACAGGATCCGACTGATCGGCGGCGGGGTTTCTCCGGTGGCCGCCTCGGTGGCGCGGGCCACCGCGTCCGAGATCACCGCCTGCACGTCAGCCGGTGTGGCGAAAGACATTTCCGCGTCCAACTGCACGAACTCGAACTGCCGGTCGGCCCGCAGGTCTTCGTCGCGCATGCACGTCGCAAGCTGGTAGTAGCGGTCGAAGCCGGCGACCATCAGCAGCTGCTTGAACAGCTGCGGGCTCTGCGGCAGCACGTAGAAGCTGCCGGGCTTCAGGCGCGCTGGCACCACGAAGTCCCGGGCCCCTTCCGGCGTGGCCGCGGTGAGCATCGGCGTGTCGATGTCCACGAACCCGTGCGACTCCATGGACTGGCGGATCGCGGACGTGACGCGCCCCCGTAGTCGGAGGTTGCGCTGCATGCGGTCGCGCCGGAGGTCGACGTATCTGTGACGGAGCCGGACGGACTCGTCAGCATCGACTCGATCCGACACGGGAAAGGGTGGCGGTTCCGCGGCGTTGAGCACCTCTACCTCGACGTCACCTATCTCGACCTCACCGGTGGGCAGGTTCGGATTGACCGTGCCCTCCGGGCGCCGCCTAACCGTGCCAGTCACCCGCACCACGAATTCCGAGCGCAGATCGTGGGCCCCATCCACCACGCACTGCACAACGCCGGTGTGATCGCGCACATCGACGAACGCGAGATGCTCGCCGTGCTCCCGTCGGGAGGCGACCCAGCCGCACACCGAGACTTCCCGGCCCACGGCGGACGCGTCGACTGCGCCGCAGTAATGCGTGCGCAATCCCATTGCTTTCAGTTCGATCTCGGTCATTTGCCCTTTATCAGTCGAGTCAGTTGGTCCACGGGGACCGTCTCATCATCGCCTTGTCCGCGCAACGCCTTTACCGTCACCGTGCCCGCAGCCAGTTCCTCCCGCCCGACAATGAGCGCAAATCTCGCCCCTGAACGATCCGCGGCCCGCATCTGGGCCTTCATCGACCGGCTGTCGTAGCTGCGATCCGCCGAGAGTTGAGCGGAGCGAAGTTCCGCAACTACGCGCAAGGCCTCCGCTCCGCCGGTCATGTCGATAACGAACGCATCCAGCTCGCTGGTCCCCGAGGGGAACAGACCAAGGTCTCCAGCGGCCAACAGAATCCGCTCCACCCCGAGGCCGAACCCGATGCCGGGCGTGTCCGGTCCGCCCATAGCGGCAACGAAGCCGTCGTAACGACCGCCGCCACCGAGGGCGTTTTGCGCAGACGAGAGCGTCCTCGCTTGAACCTCGAACGCCGTGCGCGTGTAGTAGTCCTGGCCACGGACCAGTCGAGGATCGACTGCATACGGGACGGCCAGGGCTGCCAGCCCGTCCTGGACCCGGGCAAAGTGTTGCCGGCACTCCTCACAAAGGTGTTCGACGATCAACGGCGCGTCCTTGGTCGCGCTCCGACACTCCGCCTTCTTGCAGTCGAGCACGCGCATCGGATTGTCCGCTCGCCGCTCGCGGTGGTCGTCACACAATTCGGCCGCGTGGGCGTCGAGAAACGCCAGGAGCGCCCCGCGGTAGGCGGGCCGGCATACCTCGTCGCCGATCGAGTTGACCGACAAGGCGATGTCGCCTGTCGAGAAGCCGACACCCGCGAGGAAGTCCCACGCCAGCCCAATCAGTTCCGCGTCGAGGTCGGGGTCGGGCGTGCCCAACACCTCCACACCAAGGGAGTGGTGCTGCCGGAGCCGCCCGCGTTGGGGCCGGTCGTAGCGGAAATGGGGGTTGAGGTACCAGACCTTCCACGGCGCCGGCGGCCGATGCTGCACGAAAGCCCTGACCACGGACGGTGTTGAATCCGGGCGCAACGCCAAGGCCCGACCACCCTTGTCGGTGAAGTCGTACATCTCCTTGCGCACGATGTCCGTGGAGTCGCCCACCCGCTCGTAGACCGCTAGGTCCTCGAACATGGGACCCACGATCAGCCCGAACCCGGCGCGCTCGACCAATTCGGCAAAGAGGGCCACGAGCGCCTCGAACCGCCGTGCCTCGTCGCCAAAGACGTCATCCGTGCCGCTCGGCGCCTGGAACTTCACCTTGCGAGGCTATTCGCGCTCGCGCGTACCCTTGGGGAGATGCCGGCCGCCGCCCAGAGGGTCCTCCCCTGGCGCCGCACCGCGCCCACCGAGCCAAGCCTCGAGCCGCTCTTCCGCGCCTACAAGGCGCGCCACCCCAAGGGGGACACGGACCTGATCACCCGCGCCTACCGCTTGGCGGCGAAGGCGCACGAGGGCCAGCACCGCCATTCGGGCGAGGACTACATAGAGCACCCGCTTGCCGTTGCCACCATTGTCGCCGGCCTCGGCCTCGACGAGGGGGCCATTGCGGCGGCACTGCTGCACGACGCGGTGGAGGACACCGAAGTCAGCATCGAAGACGTAACGCGTGATTTCGGAGCCGACGTCGCCTCGCTGGTGGACGGAGTCACCAAGCTGGACCGGGTCCGATTCGAGTCACGCGAGGCAGCGCAGGCGGCGTCGATGCGCAAGATGCTCGTGGCCATGGCCAAGGACTGGCGCGTCCTGATCATCAAGCTGTCCGACCGGCTGCACAACATGCGGACCCTCGCGGTGATGCCCCGCTGGAAGCAGGAGCGCACTGCGAACGAGACGCTCGACGTCTACGCCCCGCTGGCCCACCGCCTCGGCATGCAGGAGGTGAAGTGGCACCTCGAGGATCTGGCGTTCGCAACCCTGCACCCCCGCCGCTTCGCCGAAATCGATGCCATGGTCGCGGCTCGCGACCCGGAGCGTGAGATCTATATCGACCAGGTCCTCGAGCAGGTGCGGGAACGCCTCGCCAAGGTCCGGATCGAGGCCGACGTCACCGGCCGCCCGAAGCACCTTTATTCGATCTACGAAAAGATGGTTGTGAAGGGCCGGGAGTTCGACGAGATCTTCGATCTCATCGGCATCCGGGTCCTGGTCGACAAGCAGGCTGACTGCTGGTCCGCGCTGGGCGCGATCCACTCGACGTGGCGTCCGATCGATGGTCGTTTCAAGGACTACATCAACACCCCCAAGTTCAACCTGTACCAATCGATCCACACGACGGTGGTCGGGCCGCTCGGCAAGCCGCTCGAATGCCAGATCCGGACGCGGGAGATGCACCGCCGTGCCGAGTACGGCATCGCGGCGCACTGGGGGTACAAGGAGAACGCCACCCAAGGCGACGTGGCGTGGCTGCAACGGATGGTCGACTGGGAACAGGAGACCGCGGATCCGGTCGAGTTCATGGAGACGTTGAAGCTCGACCTCGAGCAGGACGAGGTATACGTCTTCACGCCGAAGGGCGACGTGATCGCCCTGCCGGCCGGGGCGACACCCGTCGACTTCGCGTATTCGGTGCACACCGACGTGGGCCATCGATGCATCGGCGCGAAGGTGAATGGCAGGCTCGCAACCCTCGACTCCGAGCTTCAGTCGGGCGACACCGTCGAGGTCTTCACCGCCAAAGTGCCCACCGCCGCCCCGTCGCGGGACTGGCTGCAGTTCGTGGTCACGCCGCGGGCCCGAAACAAGATCCGCCAGTGGTTCAGTCGGGAGCGCCGCTCCGACGCCATCGACAACGGGCGCGACGAGCTCCTTCGAGCCATGCGCAAGGAGAGCCTGCCGGTCCAGAAGATGCTCGGCTCCCCTCTCCTCGCCGAAATGGCCGCGGAGATGAACTATCTGGATCTCGAAGCTCTGTTCGCAGCCATCGGCGAAGGTCATGTGTCGGCGCGGTCGATCACGCAACGCCTGGCACGCGATCTCCGGGGCGGCGATCACGAGGAGCAGCTGCCCACCTCAGTCCGCCGCCCTCGCCGACCTACCGGGGGCCACTCAGGGGTCTACGTCGAGGGGCTCGACGACATGATGGTGCGCCTCTCCCGGTGCTGCACTCCGGTGCCGGGTGATGAGATCGTCGGATTCGTCACGCAGGGTCGCGGCGTCTCTGTCCACCGCGCCGACTGCGCCAATGCCACTGCGCTTTCCTCCGGCGCGGCGAATCGCATGATCGAAGTCGAGTGGGACCGCGAGCGTCCGTCGACCTTCGTGGCCTCGATCGAGGTCAAGGCCCTCGACCGCGCCAGATTGCTGGCCGACGTCACCCGAATCCTCGCCGAGCACCACGTCAATATCCTCAGCAGCACCTCGCACGCGGGAAACGACCGCGTATCGCGCATGCGCTTCGAGTTCGAGCTGGCCGACCCGGCTCACCTGGACTCGCTGCTCGCCTCACTGAAGCGCATCGACGGCGTGTACGACGCCTATCGCCTTCTGCCCGGCGGAGGTCCAACTCGCGAGAAGGCAGCCAACGACGCCCTCAATGGGGGCGCCAACTCCGTTAGCGCCGGCGCTTCTTCTTCCGACCGCGGGGCGTGATCGCCGCCGGTGGCGGCGTTACCCGATTCACGTTCGCTGCGGGTGGGACGGGCGCCGCGACGGGAGTCGAAGATTCGCCGGCATCGAGGTTCAGATCCTGGACCTCTGTGGTCGCTATACCTGCTTTGTCGGCCTCTGTCTGGGCCTCGACCTGATCGGTAGCCCGAACCGACGCGACCCGAGCCGCGGCCGGCGTCAGCGGTCCCGCCGCTCCCTCGCCGCGTGTGGCCAGGCGCTTCCGGATGGCCGAGTAACGGGGCTCACGCTCTTTCAGCCAGGACAGCACCGGTGGCACAAAGAAGAGCGAGGAGTACATGCCTGCGGCCATGCCAACCAACATCGACAGCCCAAAGTCCTGCAGGGTCGTCGCGCCGAGGATGAACGCGCCGACGAAGAGCACCGACATGATCGGGAGAATCGCGACCGTCGAGGTGTTGACCGAACGCATGAGCATTTGATTCGTCGACAGGTTCACGGTCGCCGAGTACGTCAGCCGGCCAGACGCGGCGAGGCCACGGGTGTTCTCGTCGATCTTGTCGAAAACGATGATGCTGTCGTACAACGAGAAACCCATGATGGTGAGGAAGGCGATCACAGTCACGGGGGTGACCTCGAAGCCCGATAGCGAATAGACGCCGACGGTCAACAGGATGTCGTGTAGCAGGGCAAGCAACGCGGTGACTGCCATCTTCCACTCGAAGCGGAAGCTGATGTAGAGCGCGATCGCCAGGAAGAAGAGGAACAACGCCCGCTCGGCCTTTTGCGTGATCGCTTTGCCCCAGGAGGGACCGATTTCGCTGATGCTGACCTGTTCGGGTTTGATGTCCGCGACCTTGGCGAGCGCGTCCCGGACCTTGCCGACCGTCTCCTCCTTCTCAGGCTCGGCCTGCACCCGCAGGGTGTCGCCACCGATGAGCTGAATGGTCGAGTCGCCCAAGCCAAGCGGACGTAGCGCGCTACGCGCCTCGTCCACGGTGACGTGCACGTTGGACATCTCCCAAGCTGTGCCGCCCTGGAACTCGATGCCGAAGTTGAGGCCCTGGAAGATAAGGGAGATCAGGCCCGCCAACAGGATCACGCCGGACAGAAGGAACGAGCGGCGAGCCTTGCCGACGAAGTCGATGTTCGTCTCGCCGTAGTACATCCGGTGACCGACGCCCATCAGGTTCCCCTCTCTGGCTGCGCGGCCAGCCCCCTGGCCACGCCGAGCCACCGAGCCTCGGTGAAGAGCCGGCTACGACCCAGCAGGATGACGGCAGGCCGGGTGAAGAAGTAACAGACGACCAGGTCGAGCACCTGCGACAGGAAGAGCATCAGGGCGAACCCACGCACGGGACCTACGGCCAGCCAATACAGCAGCGCGGCGCCGATAAGCGAAGACATGTTGGCCGCGACGGTGGTGCGGAAGGCCCGGCCGAAGCCGCGGTCGACGGAGGACCGGATGGTTTTACCGGAACGGACCTCGTCTTTGAGGCGCTCGAAATAGACGATGTAGGAGTCGACGGTGACCCCGATAGAGACAATCAGGCCCGTCGCGCCGGCCAGCGTCAGGGCCAAGCCCGCGGTTTCGCCCAGCAGCGCTACCAGCGACCACATCAGGGCGCCGGTGACTCCGAGGCCGACGACGACCACCAGGCCGAGGGCGCGGTAGTAGGCGATGATGTAGAGCAGCACCAGCAGCAAACCGATGGCACCGGCCGCGACGCCGGCATTGAGGGAATCGCGACCCAACGTGGCCGACACCGTCTGAGTCGACTGGCGCACCAGTTCGACCGGAAGCGCGCCGAAGCGGAGGACGAGCGCCAGGTCCTTCGCCTCCTCCTCGGTGAAGTCGCCGGAGATCTGACCCTTGCCGCCGAACTTGCCGGTTTGAATCGTCGGCGCAGATACGACGACGCCATCGAGCACGATGCCGAGTTGGTTTCCGGGAGCTGGCGTGGCGACGAGCTCGGAGGCGAGGGTGTCGAATTGAGGTGCGCCCTGGTCCGTCATGGTGAAGTCGACGGCCCAGGCCCCGGTGTTCGCATCGAAGGAGGCCTGCGCGTCGGCCAGTGCGTTTCCGGTCAGCCGGGTCGGCCCGAGGCGGAAGAGGGCGACGGGCTCGCCCGACTCGTCGAGCTCTGGCAGAACGACCTCGGCAGCAGGCTTGTCCTCTTCGCGTGAGGTGGTCCCGGGAACGGTCGTACTCGTGGTCGAAGTAGTGGTGGTGGTCTCCCCCGGCGCCACCGCGGTGGTGCTCGGGGTGGGGGCAGTGGTCGTGGTCGTGGTCGACGCAGTCGTCGTCGTTGCCCCGGGAGGAGGCAGCAATTCCAAGACGGGCCGGAACCTCAGCTCGGCGGTGTCACCGACGATGTCGATGGCCCGCTGCTGGTCCTTGACCCCGGGAAGCTGCACGACGATGGCGTCGCCCTGTCGGCTGATGTCGGGCTCGGCGACCCCCAGCGCATCCACTCGATTGCGAATGATCTCGACGGATTGCTCGATCGTGTCCTCGGCCACCGGCTCGCTGGGCGCGAGAACGACCGACACGCCGCCCTGCAGATCCAGCCCGAGCTCGGGGGCCCAGTCGTTGACCCTGACGAAGACGAGCGACGCGATGGCCACCAGGACGATGCCCAGCAGGGGGAAGAGGAGAGGTCTGCGCATTCGAGGCTCAGACGATGGAGGAGTCGGGACCGGCGTCGCCCTCGACTTCTGCCGACGCGCTGGGGTCGATCCGAGACCCGATGGCGCCGCGTACCAACCGCAGCTCGCTGTTCTCGGAGCGGATTATCAACTCCCGGTCGGTCAGCTCGGTGATCCGGCCGACGATGCCGCCCACCGTGACTACCTGGTCGCCCACCTCGAGCGCCGAGAGGAGATCACGCTGAGCCTTCGCCCGCTTCTGCTGGGGGCGGATGAGCAGCAGCCACATCGCGCCGATGATGGCGACCGGAAAGAGGAGTTGTTCCATAAGTGAGGGTCCGACCGCTCTGTCGGCCCCGGCACCCTAGCGCCCCACAAGGCGCCCAAACGGCGCCTGGGAGCCGTTGACAGGTAGCCCGGACGGCATAGGGGCCTCAGATTTGTTCGTCGAAGAGGCTCGCCACTGGCACCGGAGCCGCGGGGGGTTGCAACCCGACGTGAATCCAGGCCGCGGGAGTGGCGACCCGCCCGCGAGGCGTCCGCATCATGAATCCCTGCTGTAGGAGAAAAGGCTCGTAAACGTCCTCGACGGTGTCCGGCTCCTCGCCCACCGCGACCGCGAGAGTCGTCAGCCCGACGGGCCCGCCGCCGAACCGTTCGCACAGGGCGGAGAGCACGGCGCGGTCGAGCTTGTCGAGGCCGCGGTCGTCGACGCCGAACAGTGCCAGGGCTTCTCTCGCAACCTTCAGGCTGACTTTCCCGTCACCCCGCACTTCGGCGAAGTCACGCACCCTCTTCAGAAGTCGGTTCGCGATCCGAGGCGTTCCGCGTGACCGGCGGGCCACTTCGCTGGCCGCGCCCGCGTCGATTGGCACTCCGAGGATGCCCGCCGACCGGAGGACGATCGCTTCGAGATCGACTGCGTCGTAGTAGTCGAGCCGCGCCACGAACCCGAAGCGATCACGCAGCGGGCCGGTGATCAGTCCGGTGCGGGTGGTCGCGCCCACCAAAGTGAACCGGGGTAGGTCGAGGCGGATCGATCGCGCTGCGGGACCTTTGCCGAGCACGACGTCGAGTTGGAAGTCCTCCATCGCCGGATAGAGAACTTCCTCGACGGCGCGCGCCAGTCGGTGTACCTCGTCGATGAAGAGCACATCGCCATCGACGAGGTCGGCGAGAACCGCGGCGACATCGCCCGCCCGAACCAGCGCGGGACCTGAAGTGATGCGCAGGTTCGTGCCCATTTCCGCGGCGACAACGCCGGCCATCGTCGTCTTGCCCGTTCCGGGAGGGCCCGCGAAGAGCAGGTGATCTGCGGCCTGGCCTCGGGCCCGTGCGGCGCCGAGAACGATGCTCAGGTGTTCCTTCAGCTCCGGCTGCCCGACGAATTCATCGAGCCGCTTCGGCCGGAGTGTCAACTCCTCCATGACCTCCAGAGGATCCGCGGTGGCGAGCATCTCCTTACGCGTCATGTCGTCCCCCGAGCTCGTCGGCCCGACCCGTTGCGGAACGCCTCTCCTCCGGTGCGTGGGACCCCATCCCCACGCCCGGCAGTCATCTGGCGCCTGCCATCGCGCGGAGGGCCAGGCGAAGGAGCTCCTGCTCGGTGCCTTCCTCAGGCAGCTCGCGGACCGCCTCCCGAACTTCGTCCGTGGAGTAGCCCAGGCTGGCCAGCGCGACGCGCACTGAAGCGCGCGGGCCGTTCAAGGTGTCGACTCCATCGACGTAATCGATGTCTTCGGCACCGTCGTCCAAGCGCGCCTTGAGCTCGATCAGCAACCGCGCCGCGGTCTTTTTTCCGATGCCGGGAACCGAGGTGAGCATGTCCACGTCGTCCGTCGCGACGGCGCGGCGGAGCGCCGCCGGCGGATGCACGGAAAGCAGCGACAGGGCGAGAGCTGGACCCACGCCGTGCGCTCCGATGAGCGCTTCGAAGCAGTAGCGCTCGTCAGCGGTCGGAAAGCCGAACAGGATCAGTGCGTCCTCGCGCACGTGGGTGTGGATGTGCAGAAAGACGCTCGACCCCGGCTCGCCCACCGGCCCCAGAGCCGATAGCGGGACGGTGACGCGATAGCCCACTCCCCCCACTTCGACCAGGAGGTGCCCATCCGGACCGCGCTCGAGGAGCGTTCCCCGCAACGAGCCGATCATGAGACCGCCACGAGGTCAGTCAACGGCGCGCGAGCCAGGTGGCACAGCGCGAGCGCCAGGGCGTCCGCCACATCAGGCGGGTCCGGCGGGGCGGGCAGGCGAAGTAGCGATTGGACCATCTTCTGCACCTGCTCCTTCGGGGCCGACCCGGTGCCGGTCACCGCCACCTTCACTTCGTTCGCCGCGTATTCCACGACGGCGCATCCGGCCTCGATACCGAGCGCCATGGCCAGCCCGGCTGCTTGAGCAACCGGAATCGCGTTGCGGACCGCGGTCTGGAACACCACCCGCTCAACCACCACGACGTCGGGCCTCAATTCGTCAAGAAGCGAGCGCAGATCCCGAGCCAGCGCGGCGAGTCGCTCCGGGACCGGCGACTCCACCGGTGTCGCGAGAACACCGCCCGCCTTCGCCGTCGGACGCCGACCGGCCGTCCCTTCCACTGCGCCGTACCCGCAGCGCGTCAGGCCGGGATCGATCCCCAATACGAACACGTGTTCACGTTACCGAAGTGCGGGGCGCGATCCGAGGACCGAACGCGAACAAGCCCCGCCTCATAGGCGGGGCTTGTCCTAGAAGGGGGTGCGGTTATGAGGCGAGCGGCTCGCTTCGGCGGAGTTCCAGCAGCAGCATGCCCAGGGCGATCAGTGCGAGACCGGCAGCGATGCCCTTTGCAACGTCGATACCGGTCACCGCCATGCCGCTTCCGGAACCGGTGGAGGCGGCGAGGACCTCGGGCTCGGTGGCCGGGTCACGGGAGATGTCGGCCGGCGACACGACCGGGCCCGTCTGGCCATCCCCGAACTGCGAGGTGCCGGCCACGACGTCGATCGGCGCGCCGCCGAGGAGATCCGCCGACGCCTGGGCAGCGGCGGCCGACGAGGACCCTGCTCCGCCCGCGGCGGTCAGGCAGGCCAGCGTGATCACGCCAGGCACCTGGACGGCACAGGACTCTCCACTGTCGTCCGAGCTCAGCACCCGGCTGTCGTTCACGCCGAGGATGTAGCTCGAGTTGCCATCCGCCTCAGAGGAAGTCTCGGAGTGCAGAACCGTGACAGTGATCCCGTCCTCTTCCCCACCGACGTTGGCCTTTGCTCCGTCGCTGACAGTGCTGCCCTTCGACTTGGGATTGCCCGTGCTCGAGTCCTCGTCCGTGTAGCTGGACTTCGAGTTCGTGTGCAGAACGTTGACCGAGGCCGTGCCCGAGTCGATCAGGATCAACTTGAGCAGCGCGGCGTCGGAGTCGGAGGATCGGGTGGTCCCGTCATCTTCGACAGTGACGCCCCACGGCGTCACCTGCACCCGTCCCAGCGGGGTGTCGCCGGTGTCGAACAACGCACCTTCGTTCGTGCCGGGGCCCTTCTGCGATCCGCCCGTGGCTCCGTCGATCAGGGGCTCGCCACCGAGCTCGACTGCGTTGGCGCTGCCCTCGGAGGAGTGCTCGTCGGACTTGCCGGAGGTGTGGCCTACGCCGACGACGTCGAGGACGTTCAGCGCTACGGCTTCGGATGATCCGGGCGGCGCGGGGGTCGTAGTGGTCTCAGCGGTCTGGGCGCCCGCGATGCCCACGGGTAAGAGCAGCGCGCCCACACCGGCGGTGAGTGCAACCAACTTGCGGGTTCTCATGCGGGGGGTCCTCCTTGACGGGTCGACTTGAGCCCGAATCGGGTGTGTGACTCCCGCTATTTCCCCGCAGCCTGCTACCCGACAAACGTTCCGTCTGTTGTATCTCGCGTTATCCGACCGTCTCCAAGACGTGGTCGGGGATGTCGAAGTTGGCGTGGACCGCTTGGACGTCGTCGTGGTCCTCCAGGAGCTCGATCAGGCGCAGCACCTGGCGCGCCTCCCCCTCGGACGACAACGCGACTGTCGTCGACGGCACCATCGCCCACTCCGCGGACTCCACCGGGAGGCCGGCAGATTCGGCGGCCCTCTTCATTTCCGCTAGTGCGGTCGGCGGGCCTGTCACCTGCCACACGCCGCCGTCCTCTGAGATGTCATCGGCCCCGGCCTCCAGGGTTGCGGTCATCACCGTCTCCTCGTCGGCTCCTTCACCAATCACGAGAACCGACTTGCGATCGAACTGCCACGCGACTGCTCCGGGCTCGGCCATGGAGCCGCCGTTCTTCGACATGAGAGCGCGCAGCTCCGGACCCGTCCGGTTGCGGTTATCCGTCAGACACTCGACCATCACCGCGACGCCGGCCGGTGCGTAGCCCTCGTAGGTGACGGATTCATAACGCACACCTTCCAGCTCGCCGGTGCCTCGCTTTACGGCGCGGTCGATCGTGTCCTTGGGAACCGATGCGTCGCGCGCCTTTTCGTACATGGTGCGCAGGGTGGCGTTCGCGGTGAGATCGCCACCCCCCTCGCGCGCCGCCACTTCGACCTGCCGGAGCAGCCGCGCGAAGCTCTTCGCCCGCTTCTGGTCCGCCGCGCCCTTACGGTGCTTGATCGTCGCCCACTTCGAGTGACCGGACATCTAGACCTCTCCTTCGTTTTCGCGAGCGGGCACCCCGACCCGCCTTCCTCCGGAGCATGGGGCCCCGACCCCACGCCCGGCCGTATCAAGAAACAGCTCATGGAGCCGTCCGTCGGCGGACAGCTCGGGATGGAACGCGGCTACGACAACTTGGTTCTGCTTGCAGACGACGGGAACGCCGTCGTGGCGCGCCAGCACTTCGACGTCGGGTCCGGTGCGCTCCACCAGCGGGGCGCGGATGAAGACCGCATGCATCGGGGTCGACAATCCCTCGACGGGTAGGTCTGTCTCGAAAGAGTCGAGTTGGCGGCCGTAACCATTCCGCCGCACGGCTATGTCGATGGCGGCGAACGATGTCTGGTCGGGGCGACCGTCTGAAATGTGGCGGGCGAGGAGGATCATCCCGGCGCATGTGCCGAAGGCCGGCATCCCGTCGCGAAGCCGCTCATCGATCGCGCTCCAGAGCCCGGAGCTCTTCAGCAGCAGGTTGAGAGTCGTGGATTCGCCGCCGGGGAGGACGAGTGAGTCGACCCCGCCCAAGTCCTCCGGAACGCGAACCTCGACCGGCGTCGCGCCGGCATCAGCCAGCGCAGCCGCGTGCTCACGGACATCACCTTGAAGGGCGAGTACCCCTACCTTCGGCACCTGGAGGCCTCCCCACGATTACCAGCCGCGGTCGGAAAGGCGGGTGGCGACCTTGTCGGACTCCTGGCCCTTCATGGGCTCGCCGAGGCCGCGGCTGACCTTCGCCACGATCGAGGCGTCGCGGAAGTGCGCGGTGGCTTCGACGATGGCGCGAGCGCGAGGTGCCGGATCCTCGCTCTTGAAGATGCCGGACCCGACGAAGACCGCCTCAGCACCGAGCTGAAGTACCAGGGCGGCGTCGGCCGGAGTGGCGATGCCGCCGGCGCAGAACAGCGGCACGGGAAGCGCCCCGGTCTCGGCCAGCTCCTGAACCAAGCCGACCGGCGCCTGCAGCTCCTTGGCCCACCCGTAGATCTCCGCGGAGTCGGCCTGCGTGATCCGGCGGATGTCGCCGAGGATCGACCGCAGGTGACGCACCGCTTCCTTGACGTCGCCGGTCCCGGCCTCGCCCTTGGAGCGGATCATGGCCGCGCCTTCCGAAATTCGCCGTAGTGCCTCGCCGAGGTTGGTGGCGCCGCAGACGAAGGGCACGTTGAAGGCCCACTTGTCGATGTGGTGCGCCTCGTCGGCCGGGGTCAGGACTTCGCTCTCGTCGACGAAGTCCACGCCGAGCGCCTGAAGGATCTGCGCCTCCGCGAAGTGACCGATGCGGGCCTTCGCCATCACGGGGATGGTGACCGCCGCCTGGATGCCCTCGATCAGTTCGGGATCGCTCATGCGGGCCACGCCACCATCGCGGCGGATGTCGGCCGGGACGCGCTCGAGCGCCATCACGGCGACCGCACCTGCGTCCTCAGCGATCTTCGCCTGCTCCGCGGTGACCACATCCATGATCACCCCGCCGCGAAGCATCTCAGCCAAGCCGCGCTTTACGCGGAAGGTTCCCGTGGTGGTCTCAGTCTCGCTCACGCAAGCGATGTTATTGGCTCTTCGCGCCAGCATTCATCGCTGTGCAGCGGGGATCCATTCCCGCTGCGTGGCCGAAGGTTCCGCGGGTAGACCGGTAAGGAACGTTCGGTAGCTCTACCGGACTTCTATGACGCCGTTTGCGTCGGCGCGTTCGAGCTCGATCCATGTCTGGCCGGGGTTCAAGGTGAGGGGCTTGCCGTCCGCAGAGCTGTACTTCGTTATCGCCTCTGGCGAGGCCTTCTTCCACTTGCCTTCGAAGACCATTCCGTCTCGGAAGATCAAGGCTCGGCCCTCGCCGATGAGCTTCGCCTCGGGCACAGGCTCGCCCGACTGGTCTCTGATTCCTGTGTCTTCGTAAGGCACGACCTGCACCACCACGTTCGTAGCGGTCACCTGGGTTCCCTCCGCGTCGACATGCGCGGTGCCGTTCTGGGTGCGCACCCAACCGGACTTGGCGGCATCCCATTGCCAGTCGACGAGGGTCACCACGCGTCCCTTGAACTCCAGGTGCACGCCTTGGGCCGGCCGGCCTGTCGCCGTCGCGGGCCCGTACTCGAAGATCGGCGGAGGGGGCGGCGATCCCTGGGGTGCCGCGCCGAACAGCGCGGCGCTGCTCGAAAAAAGGTCGTACAGCGCGGGCCGGCCCTTCTCTCGGCGGTACGCACCGGGCACGGCGTTCACGCCGATGTCGACCATGGGCGCCTCACTGATCAGCTTCAAGAAGACGTTGTTCGCTCCCGAATAGGCGAACAAGGGCCGGTTGAGAACGGCGGCCAGCGCGATGTCGGTCGATCGCGCTGAACGCACCGGCCCGATCACCGGCGGGTCCTGAGAGTGAAAGACGGTGAAGAGCCGGGTGATCCCGCCCTCCACCGCTTCCTCGACGACGAGGTCGGCGAGGTTGATTCCCGCCTGTGGCCGGGCCTTCGGCGCGTTGTCGATCTTCACGACGAGAGCTGGGCGATTCGGACCGTCGCCCGGCCGCCCGGTGAGCGGCACGATCGGGCCCGCCGCGGCCGTCGTGGTGGTCTGCCTCGTCGTGGTCGTCGGCGACTCCTCGGCCGAGCCGCAGGCGGGCGCGAGCAGTAGAGCGACAACGACTGGGGCAATCAATCTGCGCATGGCCATGTGTCCTACCCGCTCAGAGCTCACGCAGCGCTTCGATGCGGTCCGCCAGCGGTGGGTGGGTGTCGAACAGCCGGCCCAGCCACGCCATCCGCCCTTCCTCCTTCTGCTTCGGCACCGGTCCCTCGATCCAGAGGTGTGCCGTGGCCCGCGAGGCCGAGTGGACGACCGTCTCGTCGGCCTGCAACTTTTCCAGTGCGCTGATAAGGCCAGGCGGATACCGGGTCAGGGCCACACCGCTCATGTCCGCCAGCTGCTCCCGTCGCCGGCTGATGGCCGCCTGCATCAGCTTCGCGATCACGGGCGTGATCACCAGGAGCACAATTCCGACGACCGCGAACACCGCGCCCAGTCCTGGCCCACCGGCCTTCCGGTCGCTCTTGTGGCTGGCCCCGCCCCACCAGAGAAAACGGAACGAGAAGTCCGCGATCAGCACGATCACCCCGACGAGCGTGACTGCAAGAGTCGACACCAGGATGTCGTAGTTCTTTATGTGCGCCAGCTCGTGGGAGAGCACAGCCTCGAGTTCCACCCGGTCGAGCTTGTCGAGCAGACCAGTGGTGACCGCGATGGCCGCGTGGTTGGGGTTGCGCCCGGTCGCAAACGCGTTCGGAGCGGTGTCCTCGACGACATAGACGCGGGGCTTCGGCAGGCCGCCGGCGATGCACAACCCCTCGACGAGGTTGTGTAGGCGAGCGTGGACGACAGGGTCCGCCGGCCGGGCATGACTCATCGCCAGCGCCACGGCGTCGGACTTCCAGTACGCGAAGAACGCGCTGCCGCCCGCGAACACGAACGCGACGATCACCCACGCCGGTCCGTAGCCGACCAGAAGGTCGACGGCCCAGACAGTGGCGACGATGAGGACGATGAACCCGGCGATCAGAAGAACGCTGCGCCGCTTGTTCGCCTTTACCTGGTCGAAGATCATTCTCCGGCCGCCCGGAGACCCGTACGGCCCGCTATGACGGCGGGGCGGGCTGCGCCGGCGGCGCCGCGGGTGGAGCGGCGGGCGGCGCCGAAGCAGGGGGCACCGAAGCAGACGGAGTCGAGTTTCCGAACGACACCTGCACGTTCTGGCGACCAGCGTCGTCGGTTTCGAAGTACTCCCGCTCGTCGAAGTTGGCCATGTTCGCCACGATCACCGAGGGGAAGGTCTGCGTCAGCGTGTTGTAGCGGTTGACGACGTCGTTGTAGAACTGCCGCGCGTACGCGATTTTGCCCTCGGTCGAGGAGAGCTCCTCCTGCAGCTGCAGGAAGCTGGTGTTGGCCTTCAGGTCCGGGTAGGCCTCGCTCAACGCGAAGAGCGACTTCAACGCGCCACTCAACATGTTCTCCGCTTGGCCTTGCTGCGCGGGCCCCTGGGCCGACATCGCCGCGTTGCGCGCCTGTACGACGGCTTCGAGCGTGCCGCTCTCATGGGCCGCGTACCCCTTCACCGTCTCGACGAGGTTCGGGATGAGGTCGTGTCGGCGCTGCAGCTGCACGTCGATCTGCGCCCAGGCATTCTCGATGCGGTTCCGCAGGGTGACGAGCTTGTTGTAGGTCAGAACTCCGTACAGGAGCAAGAGGACGACTACGCCCAGAACGATCCAAACGACGGGTGACATGCGGCGAGCTTACGCAGACGAAGGGCTCCGGGCCCCACGCCCATTGGGTGTGACTAGGTGCTCCCTGGTCATCGCGGACCACAGGCTGCCTAGTCCCACCGGGCGTGGCCGCATAGCCCCGACGGGTGAGAGCGAATGGGCCCCGGGTGCCATGGCTTAAAGGACCAATCGCCGCCAAAGTCGGAAACAGCCATATCGACAACCTTTGGGGGTTCACCACAATGACTATCAAGCGCTTCCTAGCGGCCGGGACGGCCCTCGGACTCCTCGGGCTTATGGGCACCGCCGGCCTCGCCGACGCCCAGGCCGCGGGAGTAGGGACATCTAAGGCGTCCACGACCATTCTCAACGTCGACCTCGGCGACGCGCTCAAGTTGCGCGTTGGCGGAGACGACGCACAGTCCTCGACCGATCCTCAGATCGGTCCTGCCGGCGCGTACAGCCGCCTGGTTGGCCTCGAGGCCAGCTCCACGATGCTTCCGGCACTGAACGTCAAGATCCCGGACCCGGCGATCGAGTCGCGTACTCCCGGTGGAGCGCCCGAGTCGAGCCTCGCCGGAGTCGACCTGACTTCTGGCATCGCTGCGCTTCCCGGCGTGGCCCTTCCGGCCTCCGTCGCTTCGGGCACGCTCGACGCCACCCTTCGCTCGATCCTCGACGGAACGACCGCGGCTTCCAGCATGGACGCAGCGATTTCGAACCTCGGTCTCGCCGGCGGACTCGTCTCCGCTGAGGGTCTGTCCTCGACGCTCGCCACCGGCGCCAGCGCCGTACAGGCCGACGGCGCTCGCAAGGTCGAAGTCGGAGCCATCAACGTCTTGGACCTCGGTGCCCTCCTCGGTGCGCTCGACATGACGCTCGCCGACCTCCCCATCGGGACGGTCAGCGACCTACTCGCCTCCCTCGGCGTGCCGGTGGCCGGCGTGCCGCAGGGCTCGGACCTCGAGGCCTACGTGGCTTCGCTGAACCAGGCCATCAACGAGGTGCAGGCCACCATCGACACGACGTCGCAGACGGTGACGGGCACCGTGGACTCCACGGTCGCCGGCACCCTCGGCTCCCTGCAGCTTCCCGTCCCCACCACTCAGTCCAGCGTTTCGCAGGTGCTGGGAACGGTCGACGGCCTTCAGGACACGCTGACCGGCACCCTCACCACCGCCCTCAACGCCCTGGACGGACTTACTCTGCTGCGCCTCGACGGTGCAACGGTCGGCATCGCCACCAAGGCCGCTCAGACGGTCGCTGACTCGGCTGCCGATGTCACCGCTGAGATCGGCGGAGTCACCGTCGGCGGCATCAGCCTCCCCGGCGCCAACCTGCTCGACGCGGCCTCCCAGGTCAACGAGTTGGTCGGCACCGTCAACGGCACCCTCTCGGGCGCACTGAGCACCATCCACCCGAGCCTGGGCAACCTGGTTTCGGTCTCGGTGCTCGACCAGCTCGAGAGCGTCACCGCCGACAACGGCTACATCCGCTCCCGTGCGGGCATCACCGCCCTTACGGCTCAGATCACCCCGCCGGCCGAACTGGCTGCCGTGCTGTCGACCATCGAGTCGGCGACCGGGATCGGCGAGACGCTGGCTGGACTGGGTGCTCCGGTGCCCGCTCTGGACAGCGCAATGTCGGACCTGCAGGGCACGCTGGGTGGCATCACCGGCATCCTGACCAACGGCGCCACCCTCAAGGTGGCCGACGTGCAGTCCGCCTCGGACTTCACCTACAGCGGACCGGCTCCGGTTTCGGAGCTCCCCCGCACTGGTGGCTACCCGGCAGTGGCGGCTCTGGCTGCGATCCTCGTGATCGCCGCCATCGGAACTCGGCGGCTGGCGGTCTCCACCACCAGGTGAACCCACCAAGTGCGGACCTCGGTTCGCATTAGGCCAAAAGCTGCTGAAGGGAAGGCCCCCCGCAAGGGGGGCCTTCTCGCGGGGTTGCTCGACCGGGCGGGGCCCCATCCCGCCCTCCTCCGGAGCGGGGGCCCCTGCCCCACGCCGGCCGTGTCGTTTCCTAGGGTGGGCGCGCTGTGCGTGTCGCCATGGTTTGCCCGTACAGCCTCAGCGTCTTCGGCGGCGTCCAGAGTCAGGTGCTCGGGATTGCGTCAGCGTTAGGTGAGCTCGACGTCGAGACCACCGTGCTGGCGCCCGGTGACGACGCGGCGACTCGCGATGGGGTGACGATCGTCGGGCGGAGCATCGGCGTGCGGGCCAACGGCTCGGTTGCTCCCATTTCGCCGTGGCCTTCCTCCTGGCGTCGGACGGTGCGCGCCATTCGGGATGGCTCCTTCGATGTTGTCCACGTGCACGAGCCGTTCGTGCCAGGCCCCTCGTTGGCGGCGGTGGTCGGCAGCGCGGTCCCTATCGTTGGAACGTTCCACCAAAGCGGCTGGCGGTGGCCGTATCGAATCGCCTTTCCGGCCGTCCGTGCACTCGGTCGGCGGATTACTGCAGCTGTCGCGGTGTCCGAATCGGCCGCCGCCATGGTGCGGGGGCCACTCGGCCGGGATGTCGAGGTGCTGTGGAACGGCGTACGCATTCCGGAGCCGGGACTGCGAACCCGCCCGCGCGATCAACCACCAACCATCCTGTTCGTGGGCCGGCACGAGACACGAAAGGGTCTCGAGGTCCTCCTCCGAGCGATGGCCCACCTGGATACCGATGTCCGGCTTTCTGTCATCGGCGAGGGTCCCTTGTCGCAAGACCTGAAAGCCGCCTACCTGGACGACCGCATCGAATGGCTGGGCCGGGTCGACGAGACGGAGCGCATCTCCCGCCTCCGTCGAGCCGACGTGTTCTGCGCACCGAACCTGGGCGGAGAGTCCTTTGGATTGGTGCTGGCGGAAGCGATGGCCTGTGACGCGCCGGTGGTCGCCAGCGATCTCGACGCCTTTCGGGCCGTCGCCCGACCGGATCGCGAAGAAGGAATCCTCGTCACGCCAGGCGATCCGCTCGCGCTGGCCGGGGCCCTGCGGAAGGTTCTCGCAGACACAGTGCTGCGCCGACAACTGTCCGCGGCCGGGCGGCGCCGCGCCGAGGAATTGTCGGTCGATCGC
>DATLBX010000036.1:0-4764 GCA_035526705.1 Acidimicrobiales bacterium
GTCCCCAAGCGGTAGAAAGGGGTTATGGCGCGTCGCTCTCTTGGAGCCATTGTTCTGGCGGCGGGGGAGGGCACGCGGATGCGCTCCTCGCGCCCGAAGCCGCTGCACCTGCTCTGCGGTCGGCCGATGGTGCTCCACGTCATCGACGCCCTTGCGGAGCTAGACGTCGACCGGGTCGTCGTCGTAGTGGGACACGGCGCGGAGAAGGTCACCAAGACCATTCAGGAGCACGCGCCGGAGGGGCTCTTCGTCGACTTCGTCGAGCAGCACGTGCAGCGCGGCACCGGCGATGCGGTCGCGGTCGCGCTGACCGCGTTCCCCGACGACGACGAGGAGGAAGGCGACCTCGTCGTCCTCCCCGGCGACACGCCGCTCCTTCGCCCGCCGACCCTCGCGGGCATGGTCCGCGCCCACCGCGCCGCTGACGCAGCCGCGACCCTGCTGACCGCGGTCCTCGACGACCCGCACGGTTATGGCCGCGTCCTGCGCGACAAGGACAACCGCGTCAGCCGGATCATCAACGAGATCGACGCGTCGCCCGAGGAGAAGCTGATCACCGAGGTCGCGACGTCGATGTACTGCTTCCGCCGCAGCGTTCTCGCACCGTCGCTCCGCCGCCTCTCGCCGGACACCAACGCGGCGGGCGAGTACTACCTCACCGACGTCGTCGCCGTCCTCCACGACGCGGGATACCCCGTCGTCTCCATGGTCGCGGCAGACCCGATGGAAGCGGCGGGCGTCAACGACCGCGCCCAGCTGGCCATCGCCGAAGCCGAATTGCGCGACCGCACCAACGAGCGCTGGATGCGCCGCGGCGTGACCATGCTCGACCCCGAGCGCACCTACATCGATACGGGCGTCCGCCTCTCACCCGACGTCACCCTCTTCCCCGGCACCATCCTCCAAGGAGACACCACGGTCGCCGTCGGCGCGCAGCTCGGCCCCGATACCCGCCTCGTCGACTGCGTCGTCGGCGAACACGCGGTCATCGAAGGTTCGGTCGGCCGCCAAGCCGAGATCGGCGCCCATGCGCGGGTCGGGCCCTTCGCCTCCCTCCAGCCAGGCGCGCGCGTCGCCGCCCAGGCCGTGGTCCCGCCTTTCACCACAGTCGACGACGGCGAATGACCGACCTCCCCTCGGCCATCGAGGTCGTAACCAACAAGCGCCTCGTCCTCATGACCGGCCGGGCCCACCCCGAGCTGGCGACCGACATCGCGACCCAGCTCGGCGTTGCGCTATCCGATCCGAAGATCACGGATTTCGCGAGCGGCGAGATCCGCTGCCGCTTCGACGAATCCGTCCGCGGCTCCGACGTCTTCATCGTCCAGACCCACGCCGGCCAGGTCAATGACGCGATCATGGAGCAGCTGATCCTCATCGACGCCGCCAAGCGCGCGTCGGCGAAGCGCATCACCGCGGTGTGCCCCTACTTCGGTTACGGCCGGCAGGACCGCAAGTCGGCCGGCCGCGAGCCCATCACCGCGAAGCTCCTCGCCGACCTCTTCGCGTCTGCGGGCGCGGACCGCATCATGTCGGTCGACCTGCACACAGGCCAGATCCAAGGGTTCTTCGACGGCCCCTGGGACCACCTTCTCGCGTGGCCCCTCTTCGTCAGCTATCTGAACGAAAACGCGCCAAAGGACGTCGTGATGGTCGCGGCCGACGCGGGTCGAGTGAAGCTGGCCGAGCTCTACTCCGCGCACCTCCCGCAGTCCGACCTGGCCATCGTCTACAAGCGCCGCGACAAGGACGTCGCCCACCAGGTGCAAGCCCGTGAAATCGTCGGTGACGTTGCCGGCCGCACCTGCGTAATCGCGGAGGACATGATCGACACCGGCTCGACGATCGCGGCAGCGGCCGAGCTCCTCTTCGATCAGGGAGCCGCCGAAGTCTGGGCCCTGGCTACCCACGGGCTCTTCTCCGACCCCGCAACGGACCGATTCAAGAACTCGCCCATCGACCGGGTCATCGTCACCGACACGGTGCCGATTCCGTCGGAGAAGCGCCACGACAAGCTCGAGGTGGTCTCCAGCGCCAAGATCCTCGCCGACGCCATCCACGCGGTCTTCGAAGACACGTCGGTCTCAGACATCTTCGGCGGCGAGAACCAGTACTGAGTGGCCGGAGCGCCCGAATCGGGCGCCGTCGCCGCCAACTAAACTCTTCCGCTTGTGCCTGAGATAACTCTTACCGCTGAATCGAACCGCGTAACGGGGACTCGTTCCTCGGGTCGGTCGCGGCGCGAGGGCAAGATCCCGGCGGTCGTCTACGGCCACGGCATCGACCCTCTGTCCGTATCCATCAACGCCCGCGACCTGCGCTCGGCGCTCACCACCGATGCCGGCCTCAACGCCCTGCTCGAACTGCAGCTCGACGGCACGAAGCACCTCACGATGGCCAAGGCCATCCAGCGCGACCCGGTGCGCAACACCGTTATCCATGTCGACTTTCAGATCGTCAGCCGCGACGAGGTCGTGACCGCCGAAGTTGCAGTCGAGCTCGTCGGCGATGCCGAAGAGGTCCACCGCGGTGGCGGAGTGGTCGACCAGTCACTGTTCAATCTCACCGTGCACGCGACTCCGGACAAGATCCCTCACCAGATCGACATCGACGTCAGCGACCTTAAGATCGGCGATTCCATCCGAGTGGCCGACCTCAAGCTGCCCGCCGGAGTCACCATCGACCTCGACCCCGAGACCACCCTGGTCGTCGGACAGCCGCCGCAGGTGAGCGAGGCCGACCTCGTGACCGAGGCCGACGCGGAAGCCGACGCCGAAATCGCCGAGGCGGCTGCAGCTGCCGAGGAGGCCGGCGAAGCTCCGGCCGAGGGCGGCGAAGGCGACGGCGACAAGTCCGGCGAGGACGCCTCCTCCTAAGCCGGACCCTCGGGGCCGGCGGGGCCCGAGCGGCCTTCTGAGCGGGAGAACTAGGTCTGTTCGGGCGTAAGAAGCACCCCGCCCCCGTCTGCGACCTGTTGGTCGTAGGCCTGGGGAATCCCGGTAGCGAATACCGGCACACCCGCCACAACGCGGGCGCAGACGTCATCGAACTCCTGGCCTCGCGCTCCGGAGAACGTCTCCGCATGTCCGGCAAGGACCTGGCGATGACCGCAGACGCGCGACTTTCCGGCCACCGACTTGCGCTCGCCTTTCCCCAGACCTACATGAACGACTCGGGCAACTCCGTCGGCCGCCTGGCGCGCCGCTACGGGATCGAGGACCTGACCCAGCTCGTCGTCGTCCACGACGAGCTCGACCTACCTCTCGGTCGCCTTCAGATCAAGGCCGGCGGAGGCCTCGCGGGCCACAACGGGTTGCGCTCCATCCGCGACCACCTCAAGTCCGTCGACTTCACGCGCGTTCGTATCGGTATTGGCAAGCCGCGGACCGCGGCGCAGGGCGCGGACCACGTTCTGTCGAGACCGAGCAAGGCCGAGCGCGAGGAGCTCGCGGTCGTGATAGAGGAAGCTGCCGACGCGGTGGAATTGATCGCTGCAGAAGGCGTGACCGCGGCACAGACCCGTTTCAATACCCGCACCAACGGCGAATCCTGATGGACAGTCTTCGCTCCCTGCCCCAATTGCTCGCAGGCGACTCTGAGCTCATTCGCATCCTCGGTGCCAAGGGCGCCACTCTCGCGGTCCCCGAACCGGCTCGGGCGTTCGCCATCGCGGCGCTCACCCACGCCTCGGAACGGCGGCCGATCGTCGTTGCCACGCCGAGCGCGGCGGACGCGGACCGGCTGGCCCATGACCTGTCCGCCTGGCTCGATCCGAACGACGTGGACACATTTCCGGCCTGGGAGACGCTGCCCTTCGAGCGAGTCAGCCCATCTGTGGAGACGATGGGTCGCCGGCTTCGGACCATGTGGCGACTACGCCAGCCCGACCGCATCCCCCGCGTGATCGTGGCTCCGGCGCGAGCCCTCGTTCAACGCCTCGGGCCCCACGTCGAGGACGTCGATCCCGTCATCGTCCGACCGGGGGACCAGGTCGACCCCGAGAAGGTGGTCGAGCGACTCGTCGCGGCCGGCTACCGCCGGGAATATCAGGTCGAGCACCGGGGCGAACTGGCGGTGCGGGGCTCGATCGTCGACGTCTTTCCCTCCACCGCGGACGGCCCCGTCCGGGTCGACCTCTGGGGCGACGAGGTCGATCGGCTCACCGAGTTCTCCATCTCCGAACAGCGCTCGACCAACGACATCGAGTGCGTCGAGATCTTCCCGTGCCGAGAGCTTCTCCCGACCGCCGAGGTGCGCGACCGCGCCGCGGCCCTTGTCGGCGCCGAGCCCTGGGGACGCCAGCACTGGGAACGTTTGTCGGAGGGAGCGGCCTTCGACGGTATGGAGTCCTGGCTGCCCTGGGTCACCGAAGGTGAACACCTCCTCGCCGACCTGGTCCCGTCCGATGCTCTGTTCGTCCTGATCGAGCCGCGCCGCATGAAGGACCGCGCCGCGGAAATCCTCGACGAAGAGGAGTCGCTCGCGTCCACGCTGTCGCGCACTTGGGGAGCAGAAGACCGGGAGTTCCCTCGGCTACACCTGCCTTTCGACCGTCTCCTCGCTCACACCACCGCGCCGGTCCTGTCGATGACTCCCGTCGCCGAAGGTCCGGGAACCGCGACTATCGAGGCCCGAGGGTGGGGCGGCGTCGTCACCGACAACCACCTGCTCACCAAGCAAGTGGCGGAGCTCTCAGGCGAGGGCTACCGCGTCGTGCTCGCCGCCGACGGCGCGGGCAGCGCGGCCCGTATGGAGGGCCTCTTC
>DATLBX010000037.1:0-15669 GCA_035526705.1 Acidimicrobiales bacterium
TCATGTTCAACGACGTCGGACTGGTTTCGCTGGCTTTCGGGGTGTTGGAGGGTTCCGTCGTGCGGGGTTACGCGCTGCAGCACCTCGCTCCCTAGCTCGCCGCTCGCCGCGGGCGCTTCAGCGTCCGCCACTTATTCGGCAGGCGGCGTGTCGCGGCCCCGCCATTCTTGAGGACGCCATGTCCAAGCTCGACAACCGCCGCGCCCGGATCGAGCAACGCCGACTGGCCGTCCCGGCGGAGATCGGTTACCCCGAAAACCTGCCGGTCACCGAGCGGCGCGCCGACATCCTCGCCACCATCGCCGGGAATCAGGTGGTGATCGTCGCCGGCGAGACCGGCTCCGGCAAGAGCACCCAGCTCCCGAAGCTCTGTCTCGAGCTCGGCCGGGGCGTGCAAGGCCTCATCGGCCACACGCAGCCCCGCCGGCTCGCGGCGCGGTCCATCGCGGAACGAGTCGCGGAAGAGCTCGGCGGCGCGGTCGGGGAGGTGGTCGGGTACACAGTGCGCTTCACCGATCGGGTGAGCGACCGCACCCTGATCAAGGTGATGACCGACGGGATTCTGCTGGCCGAGATCCAACGCGACCCGAATCTGACCCGGTACGACACGCTGATCATCGACGAGGCCCACGAGCGGAGCCTCAATGTCGACTTCCTGCTGGGCTATCTCAAGCAGCTGCTCCCCCGTCGTCCCGACCTAAAGGTGGTGATCACGTCGGCGACGATCGACACCGAGCGCTTCTCCCGCCATTTCGACGACGCACCGGTGGTCGAGGTCTCCGGGCGCACCTACCCGGTGGAGGTCCGATTCCGTCCGGTGGTCGAAGACGCGGAAGACACCGGCCGGGACCAGATGGACGCCATCTGCGACGCGGTGCAGGAGCTGTCTGCCGAAGGCTCCGGCGACATCTTGGTGTTCCTCAGCGGAGAGCGGGAGATTCGCGACACCGCCGACACCCTCGCGGGGCTCGAACTGCGCCACACCGAGATCCTCCCGCTCTACGCCCGCCTCACTGCGGCGGACCAACATCGCGTCTTCCAGCCGCACACGGGCCGGCGCGTAGTGCTGGCTACCAACGTGGCGGAGACCTCGCTGACTGTTCCGGGAATCCGTTACGTCGTCGACCCCGGCACGGCGCGCATCTCCCGATACAACCGCCGGACCAAGGTGCAGCGCCTGCCGATCGAGCCCATCTCCCAGGCCTCGGCCAATCAGCGCGCTGGACGCTGTGGGCGCGTCGCCCCCGGAGTCTGCATCCGCCTCTACAGCGAGGAGGACTTCGCCTCACGGCCGGAATTCACCGATCCGGAGATCCTGCGCACCAACCTGGCCTCCGTCATCCTGCAGATGGCGGCAATCGGCCTGGGAGACGTCGCCGCGTTCCCGTTCGTCGAGCCCCCCGATCGACGCTCCATTGCGGACGGCATCGCCTTGCTCGAGGAGCTCGACGCCCTGCACCCGTCCGAACGGGGGGGTCCGGCACGACTCACCCCGCTGGGTCGGAGGCTGGCCCAGCTGCCGCTCGATCCGCGGCTCGGACGGATGGTCTTGGAAGCCGAACGCCACGACTGCCTTCACGAAGTGATGGTGATCGCGGCGGGCCTTTCGATCCAAGATCCCCGTGAGAGACCGTCCGAGAAGCAGCAGGCAGCCGCCGAGAAGCACGCGCGATTCAATGTCGAGGGCTCCGACTTCCTGGCCTTTGTCTCCCTCTGGGACTACGTGCGCCAGCAGCAGAAGGCCCTCGGCTCCAGCCAGTTCCGCCGGCTCTGCAAGTCCGAGTTCCTTCATTTCATGCGACTGCGTGAGTGGCAGGACGTCTACAGCCAGCTTCTGAACGTCGTGCGCAGTATCGGCATTCATGTCAACCGCGAGCGAGCGCCCGATGACCTGATCCATCAGTCCCTCCTGGCTGGCCTGCTCTCGCACGTGGGTATGGCCGACGAGGCCACGCGTGAGTACCGGGGCGCCCGGAATGCGCGGTTCGTCCTCTCGCCGGGGTCGTCGTTGGCCAAGTTGCGGCCCCGCTGGGTCATGGCCGCGGAGTTGGTGGAGACCAATCGGCTCTACGCGCACACCTCGGCCCGCATCGCTCCGGAGTGGGCCGAGAAGGTGGGCGCGCACATCGTCAAGCGTGCCTACGGCGAGCCCCGGTGGGATCGGAAGCGGGGCTCAGCACAAGCCGATGAGCGCGTGACCCTTTACGGGCTGCCGATCGTCACCGCCCGCCCGGTGAATTACGCCCGCATCGATCCGGCACACGCGCGTGAGCTCTTCATCTGGCACGCACTCGTGGAAAGCGACTGGGACACGCATCACGCGTTCATGGCCGAGAACCAACGGCGAGTGCAGGAACTCCGCGATCTGGAGGACCGCTGCCGCGTACGGGGACTATTGGTGGGTGAGCAGACAATCTTCGAGTTCTTCGACGCCCGCGTGCCCGACGGTGTCGTCTCCACCCGACACTTCGACCGGTGGTGGAAGCGAGAACGAGAGTCGCACCCCGATCTGCTCACCTTCCGCACAGAGGACCTGCTCGATCCGGATGCAGGAGAGGTGGACGTCCACGGATTTCCTGACACCTGGAGAGTCGGGGATCGACACCTCCGGCTCAGCTACGTCTACAACCCGACGGCGGAAGACGACGGCGTGACCCTCCACGTCCCGGTCCCGTATTTGCACCGGCTCCCCTCCGGTCTCGATTGGCAGGTGCCGGGGCTCCGCCACGAACTGGTGACTTCCCTGCTCCGCTCGCTACCCAAGGACCTCCGGAGGGGATTCGCTCCCGCTTCGGATCACGCATCCGAATTCCTGCGGAACGCATCTCCGCAGGACGGCCCGCTACTGGACGTGTTGCCCCCCGTCCTCGGCCGCCTCACCGGGCTGACCGTCCCGCGCCGGGAACTGCATCTGGACCGGCTCCCCGACTACCTCCGCGTCATGTGGCGAGTCGAGGACGCTCGCGGCGAACTGATCGTCGCCGGGCGGGACCTGGATGAGGTGCGTGCTTATGTCCGCCGCACCATGCGCGCCGCCATCGCACGCGCTGGGCATCCACTCGAGCGATCGGGCCTGACGGCGTGGACATTCGGTGAACTTCCCCGAACGGTCACCGTCAACTGGGCCGGCCAGGACGTCGAGGGTTATCCGGCTCTGGTCGACGACGGGGCCGGCGTGTCCATCCGCGTCCTCGGTTCTGCGGGAGAACAACGGTCATCCATGTGGATGGGCACGAGACGGTTGCTCCTGCTGTCTGTGCCGTTCCCCCGGAAGCATCTCGGGGACCGACTCACGCGCCGGACGAAGGTCGCGCTCGGTCACGCGCCCCATGCGGGTCCGGCCGACCTGCTCGACGACTGCATCACCGCCGCCGTCGATCAGTTGCTCGCGGGACGGGGTGGGCCGGTGTGGGACGAGAGGAGTTGGCGAGACCTCCGAGATCACGTCCGATCCCACCTCGGCGACGAGGCGTTTGGTGTGGTCGCCCTCGTCGGGCGAATCCTCGAGACGACGGCCATCATCCACGAGCGAGCCGAGCGGGTGTCCGCGGCGCACCTTCTGCCCGCGATCAATGACATGACTGCGCAGGTATCGCGTCTCGTTTATCCGGGCTTCGTCACCGAGACGGGCGCCTCCAAGCTCCCCGACGTCCTGCGCTACGTACGCGCCGTCGAACACCGTTTGGTCAAGCTCCCGGAGAGCCCGGGACGCGACCTGCAGCAGCTGCGGGAAGTGCAGGCTCTGGAGCAAGAGCTAGGCCTGGTCCGCTCGCGCGCGGAAGCCGAGCGACTTCGGTGGCTCCTGGAGGAACTACGCGTCAGCCTCTTCGCGCAGCAGCTCGGCACGCCGGTGAAGGTGAGCGCCCCGAGAATCCGCCGAGAAATCGCGTCAGCTATCTAGTCAGCCAGCTGGCTCAGCCGCGGCCGTCGTTCCACTTGCGTAGCGCTTCAGGAACAACAGCATTTCGGCGGCACACAGCCGGCCGAAGGCGGGCTGGGCGTCGAAGGCGTGCGGCTGGCCCGCGATCAGGTGCAGGTCGACCGGCACGCCGTGCGCGGTCAGCGCGTCGAACATGATCACCGACGAGCGGTGCGGCACGATCGTGTCAGCCGTCCCGTGGATGAGGAGGGTCGGCGGGAAGTCGGGGCCCGCGTGCGAGATCGGGCTGGCGAGTTGCGCGTTGCGCTGCCCGGTGTCGCCTTCCCCGAAGCTGGCCATCATGAGCGAGCCGCCTTCGGTGGTCGACGTCGCGCGCGGCACAGCCAGCACGGTTGGCGGGTAGACCGCGATGACCGCGGCCACGTCGTCGCGAACGCCGGGATAGGCGGGGCCGGCCAGTTCTTCCATGCCGGCCGTCCCGGCAACCAGCAAAGCGAGGTGGCCCCCCGCCGAATTGCCCTCGACGACGATCCTGTCCGGGTCGATGCCAAGCTCCGCGGCGCTGGACCTCATCCATCGCAGGGCCGCCTTCGCGTCGTGCAGTTGGGTGGGCCAACCATGGTCCGGCAACAGCCGGTACTCACTCGCCACACAGAGATACCCCTCGCGCCCGAGCAGGATCCCGTAGCCGCGGAGTTGCCCGCGATCGCCGTTCTGCCAGCTCCCCCCGTGCAGCAACAGGACCGCGGCCCCGTTGCGGGTCGAGTCGGGGGGCTCGTAGACGTCGCAGCGGAACTCCCGGCCATCACGCTCGTCGAACAAGACGCCCTCTCGAATCTGAACCCGTGGCGCCTCGTTCATGGCCAAGGTCTAGCTCGTGAAGGTCACGTCGACATTGTCGAAGCCGAGCGGCCGGAGCAGGCGTTGCAGCATGTCACGGGTGTTCTGCTCGGCCCGCTCACCCAAGGATTCGTCCGCCGAGGCCGCCCGATCGAGCTTCTCCCGCGCCGCGAGGTAAAGGGCACGTTCGCCGGTAGGACTGTCAGTGAAGACCGATCCGATCCGGTCGACGACGCCGCGGTCACGCGAGACAACCCGGCTCTGCTCGGGGTCGACGACCGCGCCGCTCAGCCGAGCCTCAGGCAGGTGGACCGTAACCGTGTCGCCTGCGACCGTCACCGCTGATGCGTCGAGCGCCGAGAAATCGACACCGGCGTCCACCGAGCCCACGGCCATGAACACGGTGCGCTCTCCCTTTACGAAGGCCGGCACATACCGCACGTCCTCTTCGATGTCGACGATCACGGAGTAGTTGGCAGTGGCAGCCTTGAACTCCGCGACGTCCTCCAGCGCGGCGAGCACAGCCGGCGCACTGCGGTCCACCGTCGACGAGGCAAACGGGTTGGAAAGCGAGGGCAGGAGCCCCGGAAGCCGGCCGAGCGTCGCCATGGCCAGGAGCGCGAGGGCAGCTGCCAGCGCGGTGCGGTACAGGGCGCGGTGCGGTACAGGAGGGAGTGCCGCCGGCGGACTCCCGGGTGAAACGAAACGAGCGAAGCCATTTCAGTCCTTTCGCCGTCGGCGACCGGCAGGGCACCGGCCTCCCCATTGTCCCCTGTCGCGGGTGGTCAGCGGCGTCGCCCTCCCGCGCGTAGCCGGCGGCGTGACCGATTGGCAGACTCCGTTTGAGTGAAGCGCCTTGCCACCATCGTCGGCACCGCGCTATTTCTTCTCCAGTGGTCCGCGCCGGCCGGCGCGCACGCTGAGCTCCGAGACTCCGACCCAAGCGCGAGCGCGCGCCTCGATCGGTCACCCGGCCGTGTGGTCGTGCGGTTTACGGAAGAGGTGGAACTGTCCGCCGGCGGCATCCGTGTCTTCAGCAGCTCCGCCCGACGCGTCGAGCGCGGCCGCCCGTACCATCCCGATGGTCACCGGGACGAAGCCGCGGTGGCCCTTCCTGAACTCGATCCCGGTGCCTACGTCGTGACTTGGCGGGTCCTTTCCGAGGACTCTCATCCAATTCGCGGGGCCTTCACCTTTCAGTTCGATTCCGACGATGACGCGACGACGCTCGCGGCTCGCCTACTCCAAGAGGGCGGCGGAGACCCGCTTGTCGCCGCGCTCTCAGGGATAGCTCGCGCCACGTTGTTCGCCTCCCTGCTAGTTCTCCTCGGCGGCGTCGCCTTCTTGATGTGGGTGTGGCCGGATGGCCGGAGCGACCCAAGGGCTCGACGCGTGATCGGAGCCGCCTTCGCTGCGAGCGCGGTGGCCACCCTCGCAGGAGTGACCCTGCAGGGCGCTTCCGCAGCGGGCCTTCCTCTGTCCGCCGCCGTCAAACGGGAGGTGCTTGCGGAGGTACTGAGCACGCGCTATGGGCACGCGGCGGCGGTTCGGTTGGCGGGGCTCGTGGTATTCGGTCTCCTGTTCGCATCGCTGGTTCGCCGCGGGGACAGCCGGCCGTCCACCCGACTCCGGACTGCGCTCCTAGGCGTATCCGGACTGGCCGTCCTCGGGACGGTCGTGGCCGCCGGGCACGCCATATCCGGTCGGTGGGTGGCGTGGGCGGTGGCGATGGATCTGGTCCACCTCGCGGCCGGCGCAATCTGGATCGGCGGCCTCGCGGTCATGGCGACCGCGCTGTTGAGATCAGGGGCCTCACCCCAGGTGCCGCGGCTCGTGGCGCGCTTCTCGCGGGTGGCTATCACGTGCGTCGGCTTGTTGTTGGCGACCGGGTCGGTTCAAGCGCTGCGACAAGTGGAGTCGCTCGAAGCAGCCACCTCGACCTTTTACGGTCGGTTACTCCTCATAAAGGTCGGAGCCTTCGTTGCCCTCGTGACTCTGGCTACCCGGAGCCGGGCCTGGTCGAAACGCAATTCCGGCGACCGGCAGGAGGTGGGCGTCCAAGGTGACATCGCAGGCGATATAACAACCTTGCGGCGTTCGGTCGCGTTGGAAACCGCCGCGGCCGTCGTGGTGCTCGCCGTCACCGCCCTACTTGTCAACGCGGTGCCGGGTCGAATCGCGGTCGCGGTGCCCTACTCCGCCGAGTTACGCGCCGGGACTGACCTTTTGATCGACCTGACCGTCGACCCGGCGAAGGCCGGTCCACTCGACATCCACCTGTACACATTGACCGGGGCCGGACTCCCGGCGTCGGCCGAGGAAGTCTCGGCTCAGCTGAGCCTCCGCGACACCATCGGGCCCATCGATGTTCCGTTGAGCCGAGCCGGACCCAATCACTTCGCGGCATACGGGTTCGCTGTACCGATCGCGGGGAAGTGGCGGCTCGAGGTGGCCGTCGTGACGAGTGGCGTGGTCGTGCAGCGCGCGACCGCGGTGATTCCGATCCGCTAGTCACGCGGGATTATCGGTAGCACCAGTCGTGACGGGTGCGCCGCGTCGTGCCACACGCGATTCTCAGCTCGTGCCATCCGCGTTCCGGTGTCGACCGGCTCCCCCGTATTGAGGTTCCGGTCGTACTTCGGGAACGCGCTCGAACTGATCTCGAGACGGATCCGGTGGCCTTTCGGCAAGAGAACGCTGGTGTTCCAGAGGTCGATGGTGAACTCGTAGACCGTGTCAGGTTCCATGAGTCGCTCGGCGTGGTGGCCTTCGCGGTAGCGGGCCCGGACCATGCTGTCGGTCAGCCGCTGACAGAACCCGGTCGGGTGGACATCGACGACCTTCGCGGTGAAGTCCGTGTCGATCGCCGACGACGACCCGAAGAAGGTGAGAGTCATCGGCCCGGTTATCTCGACTTCGTCCTCGAACGCGTCCGTCGTGTAGCAGAGGACGTCGCCCCGCAGCTCCACTGCGGAGTAGTCGTCCGGGCCGCCGAGCTGGGAGCTCCGGGGCGCGGTGAGGAACGGCACCGGCCTCATCGGGTCGTAGGTGAATGTGTCTGCCGGCTCGTCGCTGCTGGGCGCCACGGTGTCGAGTCGCCCGTCACCGATGCGGCTGTTGGCCGCTCCCCCGCTGTGAAGGAAGTATTCGGTGAACAGCGTGCGAGCCAGCGGCCACTCCGATTCGTCGCGCCACTTGTTCTCACCCATCACAAAGATCCGGACCGGCGCCGGCTCATCGCCAGATCCGTCTCCGATGACCGAGTCCAACCAGCGGGCCTGGTATCCGTCCAGGTCGATGACCGCTGTCGGCCCGAAGTCGACCTCGCCGATCTTGCTCGTCGCGTTGACCGCGTGGCCCCAAGGACCCATCAGTAAGCCCTGCTTCTGGCGGATCTCCTCGGAACGGCCCTCCGCGACCATGCCCCTGAAGTTGAGTGGCGTACCGATCTGCTCGTCGTCGTACCAACCGGAGATGTGCAGGACAGGCACGTCGACCTCGCCGTACTTCTTCTGGTAGCTCATGCGCTCGCCCCGGATCTCGTCCAGGGGGAATTTGAGGCTCGCCTTCCATTGCGGGCTTTCGAACCCGGCGGCCTCGTCCATGGTCGCCAGCGGCAGATGGTCGTAGACCTTCATCCAGTCGATCGAGTTGGCCTCCTGGACCACTCGCCCCTGCACCAGCCGATACCAGCTCACCATCATCGGCGACATCCCATTGGGAAACTCGACGAACGGGTCGGACGGCGAGACGGAGGCGACCAATGCGCTGAGGTGCGGCGGACGCGTCAGGGCCGTAAGCCAACCCGAGCGCGCTCCGTAGGATCCGCCCATGAGGACGACCTCGCCGTTGGACCAGGGCTGTTCGGCGATCCACTCGATGGTGTCGTAACCGTCGGGCCCCTCGTTCACGTACGCGGTGAACTCGCCATCGGAGTCGCCGCGGCCTCGCACGTCCTGCATGACGAAGGCGTAACCGCGGCCGTTCCACTTCTTGGCCAGATTGGGGTATGCGCCGCCGTTCTTGTTGTACGGCGAGCGGCCGAGGATCGTTCGGACCGGTTCGTCGCCCTGCGGCAGATAGACGTCGGTCGCGAGGTGCGTCCCGTCTCGCGCCGGAACCGGGACGTTGTAGTAGCGGGTGCGCCGGGCACTCTCGGTGGTTTCCACCTGAGTGTCCTATCGCGACCGCCGCGCTGCGGAAGCGGGCCAGGCGAACGACGAAACCGCTCGGCGTTAGGCCTCTAGAACGACTCGCTCACCGCTCTGATCCATAGAGACGATCGGCGTAGCTCGGGCCGTAGTACTCGGCCAGAGCCTCCGTGGACAGGTCGGGGTTCTCCCGTTGCGCGATCTCGGACCGGGACGGGAGCGCGGTGGGCTGCCAGGACTCAGGGTCCCAGAGCTCGGACCGGAGAAAGGCCTTGGAGCAGTGGAAGAACACCTCGTCGACCTCGACCACCAGCGCCAGAGTGGGACGGTGCCCTTTGACGACCATCCGATCGAAGAACGACCCATCCCGGACCAGCTGGGCCCGGCCGTTGATGCGGAGGGTGTCGCCGCGCCCGGGCAGGAGGTAGAGCAGTCCCACCTGGGGGCTGCTCAGCACGTTGCGAAATCCGTCCACGCGCCGGTTGCCGGGGCGGTCGGGGATGGCGATGGTCCGTTCGTCGAGGACGGTCGTGAAGCCTGGCGGGTCCCCTTTGGGTGACACGTCGCAGGCGCCATCCTTCGCCGATGTGGCGATAAGGCAGAACGGCGAGTTGGCCAGCCAGTCTTCGTGAATGGGCTCGAGTGAATGCCGAACCTTGTTCACCGCCCGTTCCGATGGCTCGCCCACTATCGCCGCGAGCTCAGTCATGGAGTCCACAGTTGTCGCCGTCCACTTGTCACCCATCGACGCACCCCTAACGCGAGAGACCTCCGTCGGCATGATGACGCAAGTGCGGCCTTGGCCGCTCAGATTGCCCTCACCACGATTGTCACCCGCGCGCCAACCCCGTCCTGGGACTGCCGACTTGTCTCAGGACGGCTAGAGAAGGGCCATGGATCTGAAGCTGGCCGGCAAAAGGGCAGCGGTGGCGGCCGCTTCGAAGGGACTGGGATTCGGCGCTGCCGCGGCCCTGGCCGCGGAGGGCGTGACCGTCGCGATGTGCGGCCGGGACGAGGGCCGCATCACCGAGGCCGCAGCGCGGGTCGGCCGCAACGCCATCCCGCTGATAGCGGATGTCTCGAGGCCCGACGGCGCCGACGCGTTCATCGCCGCCGCGACCGACGCGCTCGGCGGCGTCGACATCCTCGTCACCAATGCCGGGGGCCCGACTCCGGGCACGTTCGCCACTACTCCCACCGACAGCTATCCAGATGCTCTCGACCTCAACTTGATATCGGTGGTCGCCATGTGCAAGGCCGCGGTGCCCGCGATGCAGAAGCAGGCCTGGGGACGCGTCGTCGCCATCACCTCGATCTCGGTTCGCCAGCCACTCCCGCACCTCATCCTGTCGAATACAGCGCGCGCCGGCGCGACGGCCTTTCTCAAGACGCTCGCCACCGAGGTCGCCCCCGACGGCGTGACGGTCAACTCGGTGCAACCCGGGCTGCACGCCACCGAGCGCCTGACTCAGCTATACGGAGGCGACATGGACGCCGCGGCCAAGTCGGTGCCGGCTCGCAAACTGGGCGACGCCGCGGACTTCGGATCGATCGTCGCGTTCCTGTGTTCCGACGCCGCGAAATTCATTACGGGAACTGCCATCCCGGTCGACGGAGGTTCCGCCGGCGGACTCCAGTAAGCGCAGTCAGCCCTCCAGGGCGACTATCGGGTCCCCGACACGGATGACGCCCGTCGACACGATGTCGGCGCGCAAGCCTCCCTTGCCCTTCAAGCCGAGCATCACGGGCTTCCCCGTCATGTTCTGAAGCGGCTGACAGGGCGCGCACACCCGGATGCCGACGCATTCCACGTCGCCCACGCGAAAGCGCTTCCCGATCAGTGATTTGAGGTCCACGCCCCGCGTCTCCAGCTGCCGGCGCGACTCGCCGGGACGCAGCGTCACGCCCTCCGACGCGAGCTCCTCGATCTCCTCCCGCGTGATGAGAGTCAACTGGTGGCCGCGGCCCGGTTCGCCGAAGTCCCCGGACGCGACGTACGGGTCGCCCTCCAGCCCCTCCCCCGCCATCGCCTTCACCTCGTCGACCGGAAAGGTTCGCTCGCCGCGCGCCGACTTGAGGTAGATGCCCTCGATGCGTCCGTCACCCATCTACCGATTGTGCCTCAGGCGCAGCGCTCAGTGCGTTGTTCCGCACGACTTCCGCGAACCAGGAGGCGCTGGGCTTCGGAGTTCGTCGGAAGGTGGCGCGGTCGACCGAATGCAGCCCGAACTCCGGGGCGTAACCCAGCGCCCATTCGAAGTTGTCCAGCAGGCTCCAGTACGTGTAGCCGTCGACTCGGATGCCGTCCGCGATCACCCGCAGCACCCCCGCGAGCGCGTCGTTGACATACGCGATGCGCTGCCGGTCGTCGTCAGTCCCAATGCCGTTCTCCGTCACGAGTAGGGGCGTTGCTCCGCCGGTGACCTCCCATGCACGACGCAGCGTCGCCTCCAAAGCCTGCGGCCAGTACTCGTATCCCATGATCAGCGTCTCCACGCCTGGTTCTGGCTCGAGGAGGCCGTCGGGTCCCACGCGGACTCGGGAATAGGTCTGGACGCCGACGAAATCGTCGCCGGTGGTGGCCTGGAGGAAGACGTCCTCCATCCGCGCCCGATACCGCTCCAGCCGCTCCTCGCCGCCGCCCACTGCGACCCACTCCGACATGGAAAGCGTCAACCCCACCGGAATGTCGGGCGCGCCGGCCCGGATCGCGGCCGCGGCCTTTCGGTGTGCGTCGACGAAGACCTCGGTCACCTTGCCGACCGCCCACCGATCGCGACGGGCCGGGGGGAAGACGCCTAATCCCCACCCCATCAGGGCGACGATGTTCGGCTCGTTGATGGTGCAGGCGCGAACCATCAGCCCGTCGAGGCGCGCTGCGGCGCGCTGACAGAACCCGGCGAAGAGGTTGGCAGTCTCGGGGTTTTCCCAGCCGCCGAGCTCGGTCACCCATTGCGGAGTGGTGAAGTGATGAAAGGTCACGACGGGCCCGATGCCGCGGGCGCGCAGGTCCTCGGAGATGCGGACGTAATGGTCCATCGCGTCGTCGGACCACCCACCTGGCTCCGGCTCGATCCGGCTCCACTCGATGGAGAAGCGATAGTCGTCGACGCCGAGGCTCGCGACCAGGTCGTGGTCTTCGCTCCATCGGTTCCAGCTGTCGCAGGCTTCGCCGCTGGGTTCGGCGACGCTCGAGTCGGGGCGGCTCTCGAAGGCCCACCAGTCGTTGGCGGTGTTGGAGCCCTCGATCTGGTGCGCCGCGGTGGCCACCCCCCACCGGAACCCCTCAGGAAACCGACCCCCGGTCATCGCAGGCTGTCTATCCCATCAGGTCCTGACGAGTCATGCCGGCTCGAGCGCCTCCATCCAGCGCACGGTGTCGGTGATCTGGCGGAGTTCTGCGATCCGACTCTCGTTACATCGGAAGACGTGACAGAACGCCGCCTCGAATTCGCGCCCGGTGTCCTCCACCCGGCCCCGGTAGAAACCGATCGCGGCGACGCCGTCGGGCGGGCGTTCGAAGAATTCGTCGGGCGTGGGCATCGCTCGGAACGTGAGGTGGGCGGGCACCCACACCTTCTCCAGCATCTCCCTGGCCCCTTTATGGGTTCCGCCGTAGTCGCCGAGTCCAGTAGACACATGCGCCACGAGATCGGGCTCGAGCACGTCCAGCAGCGCCTTCGGGTCGAGCGCGCCTATGGCGTCATAGAAGCGGCGGACGAGGGCGAGGTTGTCGCGAGCGGTCACGGGGCAAACCTTGGCACGGCCGCTCACTACATTCACCGGATGGCAGACCCCGATCCGCAAGCCGGCGCCGCGAGGATCGAGGACGCGGTTCCGATGGCGAAGACGCTCGGTATCCGCACCGTTTCAGCCTCGAAAGACCAAATGGTCTTGGCGCTCGATTGGCGGCCGGAGATCACCCAGCCGGCAGGCCTCATGCACGGCGGCGCGATCATGACGCTGGCCGATACGGCGGGGGGTTCGTTGTCGTACGCGAACCTCCCAGAGGGCGCGACGGGAACGTCGACCATCGAGTCCAAGATCAATTTCCTCGCTGCGGTCAAGTCCGGAACGGTGACAGCCACGGCACGGGTTTTGAAAGCCGGGCGCTCCGTGATCGTCGTCGAGACCGAACTCGCCGATGACAACGGTCAGCTGGTGGCGAAGGTCGTCCAGACGCAGATCGTCCTCCGTCAGCAGTCAGGTTGAGGAGGAGCTCAGCCCGCACTCCTGCGGCGGCGAACAAATAGAAGGGTGGCGGCCGCCGCCGCGGCGAGCGCGATCAGACTCCATCCCGCAACCGCTATCACGGGCGACTGTTGGGACTCGGGTTCCACAACGTCGGCGTCCGGCGTCGTCCCCGCGTAGACCAGCTGCGCCGCGTCGACGTGGTTGAGCACCTTGCTGCGGAACTCCCGAAGGACGGCGCCGTCTGCGCCGTAGGTAGTGAAGGGAACTACGAGAGTCGCCTTCGTCGGGACTTCACCGGCGATGGTGAAGAACCCGCATTGGAACAGGCCGATCGTGCCGCCGGTGTACCGCAGCACGCGACCCTCCTGTTCCACCCTCCACGCGCCCGACTCGACGCCGCGATGCAACTCGAACTCTTGGGGAATCTCGATGTCGACGCGGGTCACGGGGGCGTCCTCTGCCGGAACGCCGACGGTGAAGGTCACGGGTCGGCCGACCGGAACCTGGAGAGGGCTAGAGCAGAAGTGCGCCGTGGCGGGTGGAGCGCCGGCGCCCGCCGCAGCGACCGCAAGGACAAGTGCGACGATGGCCCGCATGGCTCGGCGCATCCTCCTCACCGTAGTGACGGTGGTGGCGTTCCTCGGTTTCGCGGCGCCGGCCGCCGGGGCTCACGGCATCCAGGGGGTGGAGTCCACCAACTACCGCACTCGGATCACGGGCATGACCCCGAGACGCGATGGCTTGATCATCCGGGTCGTCGAAGCGGGCAGCCGGCTCGAGCTGATCAATCGCACCGACGAAGACGTCGTGATTTTCGGGTACCAGGACGAGCCCTATCTTCGAATCGACGCGGCTGGGGGCGTCTTTGCCAACGTCCGATCCCCAGCCACCTACATCAACGCTGACCGCTCCGGAAGCAGGCAACCTCCCCCAGACGCGGACCCGTCGGCGCCACCTGAGTGGGAGCGCATCGATGACGGGCTCACGGCGCGCTGGCACGACCACCGGGCGCATTGGATGGGCACCAAGGACGCGCCTCCCGTGCGCAGATCCCCAGGCGAGCGGCACGTCGTGATCCCTCGCTGGGAGGTCCCTATCGAAGTGCGCGGCGAGCGAGTGCTCGTCACCGGCGACCTGACGTGGATCCCCGGAACCTCGTCCGTGCCTTGGCTGGCCCTGTCCATCGCGATCGCGCTGGGGATCGCCGGCACCGCTTTCACGCGGCGAGGTGTCCGGGCCCTCACGCTGATCGTCGTGCTCGTGGTGCTCGTCGACATGGTCCATGTCGCCGGAAAGGCGTCCGCGGCCGCCGGAGGCCTCGCCGCGGGTGCCGGGGGCGTGCTGTCGGGAAGCTTCTTCTCGCTTGCCGGGTGGGCGGCCGGCGGGCTGGCTGTGGTCCTCCTTCTCCGCCGATCGGACGACGGCCCCTTCGCGGCCGCGTTCGCCGGCGCGGTGGTCGCGCTGTTCGGAGGGCTGGCTGACATCGCCGACCTCAGCAGATCGCAAATACCGTTCGCCTTCGGGGAGCTCGTGGCCCGGATGATCGTGAGCTGGTCGCTAGGAGCCGGCGCGGGACTTGTCCTTGCCGCCATCCTCCGGTTTCGACGCAACCCTGCTCCTAAGCCGGCGCAGGGCGCCTTCGGAGATGGAGGCGAAGGCGGCGAACCAGTTGTGCCATAGGGCCTCGAGCGCATCGGCTGCCAACGAGTACCGAACCTCGCGTCCGATCGGACTGACGTCAACCAGGCCGGACTCGCGCAGAACTCGCAGATGACGAGACACTGCCGGCCGGCTTATTTCGGGGAACTCGGCGGCCAGCGCCCCCGCAGTCAATTCACCATGGGTACGAAGGAGCTCGAGGATTTTGCGGCGGGTGCCATCTGCCAGCGCGTCGAACCGGAGGCTCAGGACGTCCTCCCGGGTTACGGCGCGGTCATGCCTCGACACGCCGCTTGAGTGCCAAGAGCTCCGTCACATCCCAGCCCGCCTCGAAGCTGTTGAGCACGCGCGTCGCCGCGGCGCCGAGGCCTTCGAATCCCGATTGCACGATTTCCACGACCGTCCCACCCAGGTGAGCGGTGAGCATGATCGTCACCGTCAACGGCGCGGGCCACTCTCCGGCCGGCAGCGAGTCCCACTCCATGACGAGCTTGCTCGGCGGATCCCATTCGAGAATCTGCCCTCCGAGGCGGTAATCGAAGGAGCCGTGCGTCCCTGCGATCTCGAACCAGCCACCCTCCCCAGGCTCGAACCGCTCGACCCGCTGGGTGCTCGCGGTCCCGGTCTCCCACCACCCCTTCATTCCGTCGGCGGTCTCGAACTCCTTCCAGATCCGCTCGACGTCGGCCTCGATCCAGACCGACCTCCGCATTGCCAACTTCGCCCCTACTTGCGTCATACCAGTTCCTCTCTTATGTAACAGCTTTGTTACACAATAGCGATCGAGCATGCTCGGCGCAAGGGGAAGATCCTCAATAGGCGCGCTTCTGGAACTTGTTGCGCACCAAGATGGCCGTCAGGTTCAACGCGACGAGCATCACTAGCAACACCACGATCCCCGCAGCGGCGACGACGTGGAACTCCGCCTTGGCGTCGGACGTGTAC
>DATLBX010000038.1:0-34312 GCA_035526705.1 Acidimicrobiales bacterium
CAAGCTCTCATTGCTGTGCGGCGGGGTCACCATCCCCGCGGCGCGGAAATCAGCCGGGGGATGGGAACAGTTGCGCCGCGGCGTGTTTGCGCAGCAGCGCGGTGACGTCCTTGCCATTGGCTTGGCGGTTGGTGGCGTCCATCACCTTCCCCACGAAGAACCCCATGAGCTTCGGGTCCTCCCCGAGGCGGGACGCTTCGTCCGGATGGGCGGCCAGGATCTCGGCCACCACGGCTTCGAGCTTGTCGGCACCAACCGCTTCGTAGCCCCGGTCCCGGACGATGGAGTCGGGGTCGGATCCGCTCTGGAGTATTTCGGCGATGACAGCCTTGGCCTGAGTCGAAGTCAGCTCTCCCGACGATTCCATCAGCACGACCCGAGCGAACGCCGCCGGACTCAGGCGGATTGCCCCGTCTGGATCCGCCGCCACCTCGTTGGCCGCGCGGTTGATGGCGAGACGGCCATCGGCCCCCGCAGCCATCGCTTCACGAACGACGGTGTCCAACCCCTGACGAACGACCGTCGCAATGGCACTGTCCGGCGCCTCCGGCACCGCGGCCCGCAACTCGGCGCGCCGCTCGGCGGGCAACGGCGGCATCGCGGCGCGGATCGCAACCAGCCATTTGTCGTCGGGCACGACCGGCACAAGGTCGGGCTCCGGGAAGTAGCGGTAATCCTCCGCCTCCTCCTTGGACCGCGCCGTGGTCGTCTCGCCCTTGGCTTCGTCCCAGTGACGGGTCTGTTGAGTGACCATCCCGCCCTCTTCGACCAGGGCGATCTGACGCTTGGCTTCGTAGGTGGTGGCTCGCACCAGTGAGCGCAGCGAGTTCAGGTTCTTGATCTCACAGCGGGTCCCGAACTCCTCGCCCGGCCGGCGCACCGACACGTTGGCATCCACCCGAAGCGAGCCTTCCTCCATCCGGCCGTCCGAGGCGCCGGTGGCGACGAGTACGGCGCGCAGCTCCTCGACGTACGCCTTGGCCTGCTCGGGGGAGCGAATGTCCGGAGCCGACACGATCTCCACGAGGGGAACGCCGGCTCGGTTGTAGTCGACGAGCGCGTGGTCAGCTCCGTGAATGCGACCCGTCCCTCCGACGTGGGTCGTCTTGCCCGTGTCCTCTTCCATGTGCGCCCGCTCGATCCCCACCACTCCGTCGCCGACCTGCAACGAGCCGCCGACGTTGATCGGCTCGTCGTACTGGCTCACCTGATAGTCCTTGGGCATGTCCGGATAGAAGTAGTTCTTGCGGTGGAAGATCGACGGACGGACGTCGCAGCCCAAAGCCACACCGATGCGCATCGCGAGCTCCACCGCGTGTCTGTTCAGGACGGGTAGGGACCCGGGCAACCCCAGGCACACCGGGCACACGTTGGTGTTGGGCTCGTCGCCGAACATGTTCGGACACCCGCAAAAGAGCTTGGTCTTGGTGTTGAGCTCCGCGTGGACCTCGAGGCCCATCACGATCTCCCAGCTCATGGCCGCACCGCCCCTGGCGCAGCCGCTTCGAGGGCGGCGGCGACACGGAACATCATGGGCTCGCCGCGAGCCGGAGCAAGTACCTGCACTCCGACGGGCAGCCCATCCGCCCCACTGCCGAAGGGCACGCTCATGGCGGGGTCTCCCGTGAGGTCGGAGGGAATTGTGCAGACGTCGGACATGTACATGGCAAGTGGGTCCGCGGTCTTGGCCCCCAACTCGAACGCCGTGGTCGGCGCGGTGGGGCAGAGCAGGACGTCGAATTGCTCGTAGGCGGCAGCGAACTCGCGGATCATCAGAGTGCGGGCCCGCTGCGCCTGCCCGTAGTAGGCGTCGTAGTAGCCCGCCGAGAGGGCGTAGGTGCCGAGCATGATGCGGCGCTTGACCTCGGCCCCGAAGCCGGCCGAGCGGGTGGCCACGAACATCTCGTCGACGTCGGCGCCTTCGACGCGCAAGCCATAGCGGGTTCCGTCGTACCGCGCGAGATTCGAGGACGCTTCGGCAGGCGCGATCAGGTAATAGGCCGAGAGCCCGAGGCGGGCTGTCGGGATGGAGATCTCGTCGACCTTCGCTCCGCCGGCGGCTAGGGCGTCGGCGGCTTCGCGCAGTCGCGACTCGACGTCCTGGTCGACTCCGTCGGTGAGGTCGGTGACTATGCCTATCCGGAGGTCACTTACGTCGCCGTCCAGCTGTGAGGCGAGCTCGAAAGCCGGGTCGCCCAGGGAAGTCGAGTCTGCGGGGTCGTGGCCGCCGATGACCTCGAGCACCAACGCGGCATCCGCCACTGTCGTGGTGAGAGGGCCGATCTGGTCGAGGGAGCTGGCGAACGCGATCAATCCGTAACGGGAGACGGCTCCGTAGGTGGGCTTCACTCCAACCACCCCACACAACGCGGCGGGCTGCCGGATAGAGCCACCGGTGTCCGAGCCGAGAGCCACTGGCACCATGCCGGAGGCCACAGCCGCGCTCGATCCTCCGCTCGAGCCTCCGGGCACCCTCGACGTGTCGTGGGGGTTGCGGGTGGGTCCCCACGCGGAGTTCTCGGTGGAAGACCCCATGGCGAACTCGTCGAGATTGGTCTTGCCTACGACGATCGCGCCCGCGTCCAGGAGACGGTCGACCACCGTCGCGTTGTACGGCGGCAGCCAGCCCTCGAGGATGCGCGACGCGCAGGTGGTGGGAACGCCGCGGGTGCACATGTTGTCCTTGAGGGCGATGGGGACCCCGGCCAGGGGACCGAGCTCCTCGCCCTTGGCCAATAGGCGGTCCAGCTCGTCGGCCCGAGCTCGAGCACCCTCGGCGTCCACGTGGAGGAACGCATGAAGCTCGCCGTCGCGCTCCTCGATCGCGGCGATCGACTCCTCGACCACAGCGCGAGCGGAGATCTCCTTGGCGCGGACGAGCTCGCTCAGCTCAACAGCGGTGTTCATGCGGGGTCGCCGACGATCGGAGGCACGCGGAAGCGTCCGGCCTCGGCGCGCGGCGCAGCCCGAAGCACTTCCTCCCGGTCCAGCGAGGCCGTCGGCTCGTCGTCGCGCAGGACGTTCGAGAGACCCAGGGGATGGGCCGTCGGCGGTACGCCCGCCGTGTCGAGAGCTTCTACGTCCTGGGCGTGTTCCAGCACTGCGCCGAGCTGTCCGGTGAAGAGATGTACCTCTTCGTCAGTCAGCGACAGGCGCGCCAACCGCGCCACGTGCCGCACCTCTGCCTCGGTTATCCGCTCGGCCATCGCCGGCGATCGTAGGGCCGACCACTGCGGTGGCGAGCAAGACCTGTAGAAGCACGGCGACGGCGACCCAGGCGGCCGAGAGGCCATCAGACTCGCCCGGCATCGTCGCCGCGATCAGTGCGGGGGCCGAGCCGGCATGTGGGTCGGAGCCCGGGTCGCCGGAAGGCAGGGCGATGTGAAGGTCGCGCGATACCGGTAGCGCCAACGCTTCGGGGGCAAGTGGATCCCGCTGGGGTGCGACCATCCGGGTCTCGGCCGCGGGTTGTGAAGGAACGAGCACCAGTCCGACGCTGATGGGGCGTTCGACGTTCCCGATCAACTCGTCGCCCAGCGAGAGCTCGTGCTCGACGCGCTCCACGCCGCCGCGTCGGATCAGCCGATCGCTCGGCAGGTTCACGACTTGGCCGGCGATGACCATGGTCGTCGAGCCGCCCCCGTCGAGGTTGAGCGCTTCGACCGCGCCGAGGCCAACGAGAAACTCCCCCAGCTCCGGGAGGGTCATGCCGATGCTGTGGCCCGGCTGACGTCCATCGACCGTCACGAGGAGTACCCGTCCGGCTGCATCCCAGCCGGCCACGGTGCGCGGGTGGCGTCCGCTGACGAAGCCGGTGCCATCGTCCTGCACCCACGCACGTCCGTCTCGCACCAGCACGGGCGTGCCGCCCACGCTCTCGCGCGCGTCCGGTCCGAGGTCGATCCGAATCAGCGCCCGGCGAGAAGCCGCTCCGGTGCTCGCCCGGTCCCATAGGTCGCGCAGCGCGGTAGCTGAGTCGCCGCTGGCACGCAGCACGGCGGTGCCCGGAGTCAGGGCGATCTCGCCGGGACCGGTCGAGAGATCGATGATCTCCACGGCCTCGGTCGTCGCCGGCACCAGCTCACCGACCCCGCCTACGAAGCGCAGGAGCAGCGACGTGTGTTCGGGTCCGCGGGCCACGGCTGCACCCCAGGCGGGCGTGAAGAGAACCGCGCCGTCAGTGAGGTTTGGATCGTTCAACCCGGTGACCGGGATCTCCCGCAAGTCCGACGACATGAGCCGGGCCCGCCACTCGAGCAGGCCGGAGGCCATGAGCGGGCCCCACCCCACCGAGAACTGATGGTGGGTTCCGACGGGTGAACGCAAGACCCGCCCACCGCTGACCACGGCGCCGACGGGCTGGTCGCTCCCGAGGCGGGCGAAGTCCGCGTTGACCGCGGCTACGCAGCCGACGCGCGCGCACATCGCGCTGGTGCGTTCGCCGGCTTCACTGGGCCCGCTGATCCGGTCGTGAGAGACCACGGCGCGCAGCGCCAGGTCACCGCGAGCGGCTCGCACCACATGGGCTACAACCGGGCCACTCGCGCGAGAAAGAACGAAATGGTCCGCGCCGCGTCCGAGCGACTGCGATGAGACGACGCCCCATCCGACGGGAACTTGGAGCGGTTCGGGTAGTCCCCCCGGTGCGACCTGCGACGCCGCGACCGGCACGCCGAGGACTGCAAACAGGCCGAGGGCAGAGGCCAAACAGAGCGAAACGAACGAGAGCCGGCTGAGCCGGCGCGGTACCTGTGACGCGGACATGGCATCCCTCCCCATCGGAAACCTTCCGAGGAGAGGAACACGCGGCGGGGCACTTTTGTGCCTGGGCAGACCGAATAGCCCGAACGGACCATGATTCTGGCGGCTGGGCACCCCAACCCAGCCCAGCGGAGCGTGGGGCCCCACCCACGCCCGCCGGCCCGGCGGACTCCGCCGTTCAGACGGCGGTCGTCACCTCACTGGCGAAGGCGACGACGCGGGCCTCGATTTCGTCCGCCTCGTAGTCGAGGGTGGCGACGTGGAAGGACTTCTCGAGCCAGACCCTCTCCACCGGCCCGCTGACCGCGGCGGCGAGAATGTCACTCGAGCTGGGCGGCACGACGTGGTCCTGACGGCTGGTGATGATCAGCGTCGGGCAGCGAATTTCCGACAGACGCTCGTTCGTCTCGCGCACCCCCGCGAAGAATGAGATCGCGGGCCGCACCGGAACCGCCTCGTACGCGTTCTCCACGCCGCCCGGCAGCGCGATATCGGAGCCGATGGCCGGGGTCACCTCAACACCGGATTCCAGGACGCCGTCGAGCAGTTCGAGGAACGAGTCGGCGGGTATCTCGACCTGAGCGTTTATGACCGCGAGGCCGACCGCCTCGGGGTGCCGCGACGCGAGCCAGCAGGCCAACGTCCCACCCATCGAAAGCCCGACGAGGACCACCTTGTCGACCCGGGCAGACAACTTGTCGTATGCGGCCTCCGCGGCTTTCGACCAGTCCGCCCACCCCGTTTCCATCATGTCCTCGACGGTGGTGCCGTGGCCCGGAAGCAGAGGCAGCTCCACTGAGTAGCCAGAGTCGTGCAACTCCTCCGCGAGAGAGCGCAGGGACGATGGGTTGCCGGTGAATCCGTGCAATACCAGCGCGCCGTGACCGTTACGTCCGTCGGCGGACCAGGGCTCGGCGCCGGAGAGGATCGGGGACGGACTGGGAGACTCGCTCACGGCAGGCTCAATTCTGTTGGGACGGGAGTGCGGACGTAGGGATCGAGCGGACCGTTTGGCTCCTCCCACCAGTCCTCTGGCGGGGGCGTCCAGTCCGGGTCGTCGTAAATGCAGTCGACGGGGCATGCGGGGAGGCACTTCCCGCACCCCGAGCAGAGTTCCGGAACGATGATCACGTCGATGCCGTGATTGAAGATCGCGCCGAACTGCGGCGGGCAGTGACGGAGGCACGCGTCGCAATTGATGCACTCCGACATCTCGATTCGGACGGGCACCAATTTCCACTTCGGGTTCCGCTCGCGAGAAGCGATTCGCTCCTCCCTCGTCCCGGCCGTCACGTCTGAAAGCGTACGCCTCGGTTACGGCGAGGGGCTTGTGCCCCCCGCCGCCACAGGTACCGCCTGCGCTTGTTACTCGGTGATGTCCTTCAGCTTCTGCTGGAAGGCGACCTGCTCGGGGGTCGGCGCGCCTCCGCCGGCCTGCATCGCCATGAGGCGCGTCATGTCACCTTCGACCTTGATCTGGCCGGCCATGAAAGCCTGCATCCCGGCCGCCTGGTTGCCGTTGACGAAGATGTCCTTGGCGACGTCGTAGGGGACGGTGATCTTCGTCGGCGCATCCGCAGCGAGTCCCCGCTCGAATTGCCCCTTGTTCATCTGCACCTCGACATCGCCGTCGGGGGCTCCCGTCACCACGATGTTGAGAACGAGATCAGCCATCGGGCCGGCCGCGGGCGGGGCGTCGTCGCGCATGCTCTCGATCTCGGTGAACCACGGCTCGGAGAGAAACTTGTGCGGCATGTGATCGGGCTCCTTGTTGCTCTAGGGGCGGACGGGTCTCAGGCCCGCACGGGTCCGGCGAGATTAGCTAGATCCCTGGGCTGGGCAGATCCCGCGGCTGACTTCTGAGCATCAACGACGCCATCCCAGCCATCGCGGCCGCAGTCGCTCCGACCAGGAAAGCAACGCTGTAGGAGCCGACCAGGCCGGCTGAATCCTCTCGGACGAGTTGGACGGTCGTCATGATCTGGATCCCCGACACGACTCCGATGTTCTGGGTGAGTTGCTGCGCCGCGCTGGCGACGCCGAGTCGCGCGTCACCCATCGCATTGGCGACCGTCGCGGCGAGGGCCGGCGAGGCACCGCCCAGCCCCGCGCCGCCGATAGCGAGAGCCAGGATGATCAGCAGGTCGGGCGCGCCGCGCTGGATGGTCGACAGCAGGAGCATGGAGGTCACGATCGCGGCGCACCCCCCGGCGGCCACTGTTCGTTCGCCAATGCGGATGGCTAGATATCCGGCCAGCGGCGCGGCCACGGCGAAGGCCATGGGGCGGGAGATGGTCAGCAGTCCGATGCGCGCCTCGCCGTAGCCGAAGACCCGGTTGAGCATGGCGGGCAGGAGGATGAACCCGCCCATGTGGGTGAAGTTGCCGAAGATCTGCGCGACCACGGGCGCAGAAAAGTTGCGCAGCCTCAAGAAGTTGAGGGGCAGCAATGGATCAGGCGAACGACGCTCCGCCCTCAGAAAGGCGTAGGTGGCGATGGGCACGAGCACCAGGGCGACGATCACGTACGGGTGGCTGAATCCCACCACGGGCGCCCGGTTGAGGGCGAAGAGCAAGGCGAGCGCGGCGAGGGCGATCGTCGCCGCGCCCGGCAGGTCGAGGGTGCGGCGCGTGCGGTCGGCGGCCTCGACCTCCGGATGGCTGGGGAGGATGGCTCCGGAAATCAGGATCGCAAGGACGATGGCGGGGAGCTGGGCCCAGAACATCACGCGCCAGCCCATCGCCTCGATTAGTGGACCGCCCAGCGCCACGCCGAGAACGGGCCCGCCCGCGCCGATGAGCGACCAGAACCCCAGGGCCTTCACGCGCTCGTCGGCGTCGAACTCGCGAAGGATCATCGCCATCCCACCCGACCCGACTGCCGCACCGAGCACTGCGCCGAGCACGCGCGCTCCGATCAGTGCACCGACGTTGGGCGCAACGGCGCAAGCGACAGTGGCGAGCAACTCGCCACACAGCCCAAAGAGAAAGAGCCGGCGATGCCCGAAGACGTCACCGGCACGGCCCAGGGCGGGGGCGACGACGCCGAAGGCGAGCAGCGGCGCGGTGATCGTCCACGTGACGACGTTGATGCTGCTGTCCAGTTCCCGCGCCAGCCTCGGCAACGTGACCGCGAATATCGTGAAGTTGACGTTGGTGGCGAAAAGCCCCCCGAGCGCGGTCCAAAGGACCCACCACTGGAAGCGCCCATGGCGCCGAGCCCGCCGCTCGACACGTTCGCGGAACAGGGTGGGCCATGCCACCACGGTTCGGTCGTCGCCGTGGACGACGCCGGGATCCGAGGGCATGTCGGGCAGGTTATGAGGCCGACACGCCGTAGCGTCCCGGTCCATGAAATGGAAGGTTCACGGCGAACGGTTCGTGTACGAGTCGGATTGGATGTCGGTCGCGCTGGTCGATATCGAGCTGCCCGACGGAGAACGGTTCGAGCATCACGCGCTGCGCTCCGTGTCTCGTGCCGCAGGGACGGTGATCCACGATCCCGATCGTGGCGTGCTCATGCTCTGGCGTCACCGGTTCATCCCTGACACATGGGGTTGGGAGATCCCGGCCGGGAAGGTCGACGAGGGTGAATCACTGGAGGCCGCGGCAATCCGCGAGTCGGTAGAGGAGACGGGATGGCGTCCTCGATCGGTTCGTCCCCTCATCTCGTACACGCCGATGGGTGGTCTGTGCGATCAGGTCTTCGACGTGTTCCTCGCCGAAGCGGCGGACTACGTGGGAGAACCCGAGAGCCGGCACGAGTCGGACCGCATCGACTGGCTCCCCGTCCCCAAGATCCTGGAGCTGATCAGAGAGGGCGACATCAAGGACGGCTTTTCGCTGGTGGGGGTGATGGCCGCGCTGATGCTGCTGCGCACCGGAACCGGCGCCGTTGGCCCCGGCCCCGACGACTTCGACGGCCCGTGACGATCCCGCGGGATCCGCAGTGATGCTCTGCGATACCTAGAGACCGAAGTTGGCAGCGGTCAGGGGTTGGTGGCGGTGACGAGCCAGGTGCGGCCGGTTAGGTGCACACCGTCGGCGTCGGTGAACTCGGCGAGCTTGCCTTCGACGGCCTTCCAGGCTCTCGCTTTGGTGGCGTCGTCGGTTTCTCCGAGGAACAGCTGGGCGATCTGGGTCTGGCTGACGAAGTTGGTTGCCGTGGCGGGATCTCCGCCGAGCCACTGCTGAATCTCGACTGCTTCGACCTCGATGTCCGACCAGCCCGCGTCCCCGAGGATCGACCGGGTCCGGTCGGGGTCGGCCAGACCGAACGGCCCCGGGGCCCCGGGCGCGGGCATCTCGGGCATCGGAACGAACTCGAGCATGGTGGCCGCCGGCACCATCAGCCAGTCGTTCTGGCCCGGCTCCTGCCAGCACACGAAGGCGAGACGACCGCCCGATCGAACTGCACCGCGCAGGTTGGCGAACGCGACGACCGGCTCGTCGAAGAACATCACGCCGAAGCGACTCATCACCGCGTCGCGGCCGGCGGCCTCGAACTCGTGGACCTGTACATCCGACTTCTCGAATGAAACGTTCCCGAGCCCGCGCTCCCCGGCGCGTTGCTTCGCCAACGACAGCATCGGCCCGGACAGGTCGAGACCGAGGACGTGCCCCTGCGGGCCCACCCTGGCCGCCACGTCGAGCGACAGCGCGCCACTGCCGCAGCCGACGTCGAGGATCTTCTCCGCGGGCTCTGGAGATAGTCCGGCGATCACGTGATCGCCATACGGGCCCAGCATCTTGTCGAAGTGCGCCGCTTCAGCGACCCAGTGGTCGCCCTCTTCCTCGTCCCACCGCCGCCGTTGCTCCTCGTTGGGAGTGGTCACCGGGATCAGCCGGTGACGGTCTTCATTTCGGTGTCCAGATCGGCGACGGTCCAACGCTCGTTGCGCTCGATGGACGCGCCCATCTTCCAAGGCTCGAAGAGGCGCACGATGCCGCCCTGGCTGAAGAACGCCTTTCCGTTGACGGGGCAGTCCTCCTTGGCCAACCACGCCACGATCGGCGACACGTTGCCTGGGGCCCACACGTCGAAGGCGCCTTCCTCCGGGACCTTGACCAGGTCTGAGAGGCCCGGTGTCGCTTCGGTCATGCGGGTTCGGGCCGCAGGGACGATGATGTTCGACCGAACGCCGTAGCGGGTGAGTTCCTGCGCCGCGATGATTGCGAACGCGGCGATTCCAGCTTTTGCCGCGCCGTAGTTGGCCTGCCCGGCATTGCCCAAAAGGCCCGAGGTCGAGGAGGTGCTGATGATCGAAGCCTTGACTTCCTTGCCTGCCTTCGACTGCTCGCGCCAATAAGCGGCGGCCCAACGGGTAGGCACGAAATGGCCCTTCATGTGGACGTGGATGACCGAGTCCCACTCCTCCTCGGTCATGTTCACGATGACCCTGTCGCGCAGGATGCCCGCGTTGTTGACGAGGACGTGCAGGTCTCCGAATGCCTCGATGGCGGTGTTGATGAGGCGCTGGCCGCCCTCCCAGTCCGCGACGTTGTCGACGTTCGCCACGGCTTCGCCGCCGAGCGCCTTGATCTCGTCGACCACGAGCTGGGCCGGGGCGCGGTCGTCGCCGGTGCCGTCGATGTTGCCTCCGAGGTCGTTCACCACAACCTTCGCACCCTCAGATGCGAAGAGGAGGGCGTGCTCGCGGCCCAGGCCGCGCCCCGCTCCGGTGATGATCGCTACGCGTCCGTCAAGAGCTCCCATGCGGAGCGAACTTAGACGACCAACGAACTTGGACGACTAGGGAACGAAGAGATCGACCGACGTGCCCCTGCGGACCTTTTCGCCCGCCTCGGGATCGGTGGCCTTGACGTGACCCCGCTTTCGCTCGCCGAAGATGTCTCCGACCTTCAGCCCGGCGGCCTCCAGGGCCGACCGAGCCTGCTCCACCGTCTTCCCTTGGACGTCGGGAACCGCGATCAGCTCGGGACCTTGGGACTCCTTGATGGTGACCTTCGATCCGTGTGGCGCTTCCTGGCCCGCGGCAGGACTCGTGCTCACGACGAACCCGGGTGTGACCGTGTCGTGGAAGACCTTCTCCCGCACCGGCTCGAGGCCGAGACGCCGCAGCTCGCGGACCGCCTGATCGACTGGCTGGTTGAAGAAGTCAGGGACGGGTACCGGGGGCGGCCCGTCCGAAACGACGATGTTGACCTTGGACCCCCGTGGAACTTCTCCGGAGTTCGGCTCCCAATTGATGACGATCCCCCTGGGATGCGCGCTGTATTCGCTGGCGCGCTCGCCTACGACCAGGCCGGCGCCCTCTAGGAGGGCAAGCGCCTCCTGCTCGGTGCGCCCGCCACCGAGGTTCGGCACCGCGACCGGCGGCGGACCGCGGGAGACGATGAGCTCCACGGGCTTGTTGGCTTTGCGGGCGGCGCCCGAGTCCGGGTTCTGGTCGAGAACCTGCCCCGGTTGGGTGCCGTCGCGATAGACCCGCCGCGTGACCTCACCTTTGAGGCCGCGGGTCTGGAGTTCTGCGACCGCGGCGCGCTCGCTCGCGTCGACGACACTCGGGACGACGCGAGTGGGCACGAACACCCCACTCACCACGACTCCGGTCGCCACCAGGGCCAACGCCGCCAGAAACGAAAGAACGCGAAGGGCTGGACCGAAGCGACGCCGCGGCCCTGTCCGCGTTGCGGCGACGGCGGGCATCGGGGCGCCGTGCTCGGTTACGTCGGCGGGGTCCGCGGCTCGCACCGACTGGGTCCTTGGCGTGGACGCCAGGGTGATCGGTAGGCGATCGGCGCGTCCGACTTCGCCGGCCACCGCGGAAAGATCGGCGGAAAGGCGTCCCGCGTCGGAGCGAGTATCGGCCATGGACCGCCCGGCGCGGGCCAGGGCCGGAACGAGTGGGCCGAGGTCGACCGGCGGGTGGAGGTCGTTGCCCACGCGGGCCATCAGCGTGGCGATCGTCGTGTCCGCGGAGAAAGGCACGTTCCCGGTAACGGCTTCCACGAGGACGAGCGCAAGCGCGTAGACGTCGGCGCGGCCGTCGACAGAAAGGCCGCGCGCCTGCTCGGGGGAGGCGTAGCGCGCCGTGCCCAGGAGCGCGCCGCTGGGTTCGGTCACCGCGGCCTCCGCCAGGGCGCGGGCCAGGCCGAAGTCGGCGATCACGACGCGGCCGTCCTCGTCGAACAGGAGGTTGGCGGGTTTGATGTCGCGGTGCACCAGCCCGCGCCGGTGGGCGTGGTCGAGCGCCGAAGCCGCTTCGGCTCCGAGCCGCCGGGCCTGACCGATGCTCAGGAGATGGCCGCGGTCGAGCAGGTCGCGGAGACTCCCGCCGGTCATCAGCTCCGAGACCAGCCAGGGGCCGGTAGGGGCTGCCTCTCCGCTCTGAAGGGGGCGCTCGGGCCCCTCGCCCCAGTCGTAGACCCGCAGGATGTTCGGGTGTGAGAGCGCGGCCGCGGCGCGCGCCTCGGCGCGGAAGCGGGCGAGGAAGCCCTCGTCCGCCGCCAGCGCGGCGTGCAGCACCTTGACCGCGACGCGTCTGCCCAGCGTCGTGTCGATTGCTTCGTGGACGGTCGCCGACGCGCCTACCCCTAGGGCTGGGCCGACGGCATAGCGACCGCCCAGCACTCGTCCGGCGACGGCCGTGCCGGTCGTCACCATTGGTGGCAAGGCTACCTTCGGGGGTGTGTTGCGGCGGATCATCCTCGGCTTGCTGCTCCTGGGGGCGGCCGGCGGATTCGTCTTCGCCTTGAACTCCTCGGAGACCGAGACCGAGCCGAAGTTCACGGATTCGGCGATCGTGGCGGTTCATCCGGGCGAGGGCGAGCTCGAGCTCCGGCAGACCCGAATCGGCGTGGAGCTCGACGTCGCCTATACCGCGGTGCTGGTTGTCGATGGAGTGGAGATTCCGGAGGACCAGCACGAGAGAGAGCCCGCGTTGGGCGAGGTCTTCTACACGCCGGGAGAAGACAAGGAGACCGGAGAGTTGGAACCGGGGCGGCATTGCGCCACGGCCCATCTGTGGCGATTCGACCAGACCAGGGACGACGCGCGCCGGTTCAGTTGGTGCTTCAACCTCCACTGAGGTGACGGGCCGAACGGCGCTCGGCGTGGAGCGTCTGGATGAGGGCGTGCGAGAGCACCTGGACCGGCTGGGCGAAGTCTTCGTGGAGATCCCCCACCACGACTCGGGCAACACGTCGTGGGGGGTCCGGATCGGAGACGACCGATGGTTCGTCAAGTACGCCGCCCAAATGGAAGGCGTCGTCTGGCTCCTCACTTCGCAGCGATTTCACGCCGCCGTGCAACACCCTGCGATCGTGCCGCTCGAGCGGTTGGTACCCGTCGACGGAGCCGGGATGGCCGCGGTGTACCCGTGGGTGGACGGCGAGATCCTCAACGACCCTTTCGTTCCGGGGAGCAAGCCGCGGGAGGAGGAGGGATCCGCGTACCGCCGATTCCGTAGCCTTCCTATCGGCGAACTCCTGGTCGCCCTCGATGTCATCTTCGACGCCCACGTGGCGGTGGCGGGCGCGGGCTTCGTCGCGGTCGACTTCTACGACGGATGTGTCATCTACGACTTCGAGTCGCGCCATTTGTCACTGGTAGATCTCGACCTCTACTGGCCCGGGCCCTACATGCTCGACACGGGGCGGCAATACGGGAGCACCCGCTTCATGGCCCCTGAGGAATTCCGTCGGGGGGCGACCATCGACGAACGCACAACGGTCTTCACGATGGGACGGACGGCGTTCGTGTTTCTCAGCGAGGACCTGCGCGGCGATGCGTCGCGTGAGCTATGGCGCGCCGGCGACGCCTTGTACGAAGTCGCGCATCGCGCCACTTCCCCCGACCGCGACAAGCGGTGGGAGTCGGTGTCGGAGTTCCTCGACGCATGGCGCGGTGCGGTGGCCGCGTCTGGTGGGTGACGCTCAGCTAGGCGCGTCGGCCTCGAGGAGTTCGAGCAACCTGGCTTCGTCCCAGATCGGTACCTTCAACTCCTCGGCCTTGGTGACCTTGGCCGCGCCGGGGCTGGCTCCCGCGACGACGGCCGTGGTCTTCTTGGAGACGCTTCCCGGCGACTTGCCTCCTCGCGCCTTGATGGCTTCCTCCGCGTCTTCTCTGGACATCGACTCCAACGTGCCGGTGACGACGATCGACATGCCGGCCAAAGTCTGTGGGAGGGTGCTCGCCTCCGGCCCCTGGAAGTTGACGCCGGCGGCGCGCAGACGCTCCAAGAGGTCCTGCACCGCCGGACGATCCAGGTAGGCCCGGATGCTTCGAGCGATCACGGGGCCGACTCCTTCGACCGCGGCGAGCTCCTCTTCGGAGGCCGCGAGGATGCGGTCCATGTGACCGAAGGCGCGGGCAAGCACCACTGACCCCGCACCGCCGAGGTGGCGCACGCCGAGCCCGGCCAGAAGGTTGGAGAGCGGCCTCGCCTTGGAAGCTTCGACGGAGGCCCGCAGGTTCTTGACCGAGATCTCGCCGAAGCCCTCGATCTGCTGAACGCGGTCGTAGTCGAGGTAGTAGATGTCCGCGATATCCGACAGCAGTCCGAGCTTGATGAAAAGGCGAACGGTCTGCTCGCCGAAGCCTTCGATGTCCATCGCGCCCCGTGACGCAAAGTGTCCGATCCGGGCCACGAGCTGCGCGGGGCAGTCGATCTCGTTGGTGCAGTAGGTCGCGCTCTCCCCCTCGGCGCGCACGAGTGGCGACCCGCACGCGGGGCACTTCTTCGGGAATACCCACGGCTTGCTCTTCTCAGGGCGGAGCGCGACGACGGGTCCGAGGACCTCGGGGATGACGTCGCCCGCCTTGCGAACGATGACGGTGTCGCCGGGGCGTACGTCTTTCAGCTGAACCTGGTCCTGGTTGTGCAAGGTGGCAACGCCGACGGTAGAACCGCCTACGAATACGGGTTCCAGCATGGCGAACGGCGTGGCCTGGCCGGTCCGGCCGATGGACACCATGATGTCCTTCAGAAGCGTCTGCTGTTCTTCCGGCGGGAACTTGTAGGCGATGGCCCAACGGGGCGCTTTCGACGTGGATCCCAGTTCGCCCCGCTGCGCGAGGTCGTCGACCTTCACGACGACGCCGTCCATCTCGTACTCGAGGTCATGGCGGCGCTTGAGCCAGCCCTCGCAGTACGCGTGCACGTTGTCGAGACCCGTCAGTACCTCGCTCGTCGGATTGACGGGCAGGCCGAGCTCCCTGAGGAAGGCGAGGCTTTCCGCGTGGCTCTTGAAGGAAGGGCCGCCTTCGCACGCGCCGACCTGGTAACAGAACATGGCGAGGTTGCGGGAAGCGGTGATGGACGGGTCCTTCTGGCGCAGCGATCCCGCACCCGCGTTGCGCGGGTTGGCGAAGAGACGAGCTTCGGCCTCTTCTTGCCGTCGATTCAATTCGCGGAACTCGGCGAGGGGCATGAAAACTTCGCCGCGCACTTCGAGGACGGCAGGGAGGTTCTTGCCTTTGAGGCGATGAGGAATGCTCTTGACCGTCGCGATATTCGCGGTGACGTCCTCGCCCACCACGCCGTTTCCGCGCGTGGCGGCCCGCACATAGCGACCCTTTTCGTAGAGGAGAGATATGGCGACGCCGTCGATCTTCAGCTCACAGGCGTAGTCGACTTCTCCCGCGATGTAGCGCTCCATCCGCTTGCCCCAGGCCAGAAGGTCCTCCAGGGAAAACGCGTTGTCCAGTGACATCATCGGCACGATGTGGGTGACCGCCGAGAACTGGGCCGAGGGGGCGCCGCCGACCTTTTGAGTGGGCGAGTCGGGGGTTACGAAGTCGGGATGATCGGTTTCGAGGGCGATGAGCTCGCGCATGAGCGCGTCGTACTGCGCGTCTGAGATCTCCGGCTCGTCGTCGACGTAGTAGCGCTCGTCATGGTGCGCGATCTCCCGGCGGAGCTCGTCGACCCGGACGGAAGGGTCCGGCTCGGTGCTCATTGCTCCTCCGCCTTCGGCTCGTCGCGGTGCGGCGGGGACCCCGCGGCGCGGGTGTGCACTTCGCGGTGGGAACCTTCGAGTGACTTCTGCACCGCGGTGATGCTCTCTTCGAGGGTCTGGAGGAGGGTCTCCGCGTCGGCCCATTCCTGGCGCAGGGCGAGGCTGTAACGGCGCAGCACGGGAAGGGTTGTGAGTCGGACCTGTGGCACGCCCTCAGCTTGGCTCCTGGCGCGAGGGCGGTGGTGCTGGTCGCCGCGAGACTGGAGTCGTGAAGGTCATGACCGCCACGGTGTGGGGCGTCCGCATCGGATGGCTCGCGCTCGCCTTCTCCTGTGGGCCCGCTCTGGGTGCCGCCCTCAATGGGAGCGACGGCGTCATTCCCGCTGTAGGGGGCATGGTTCTGTGGGCCGGTTGGGCGTTGGGGCTCGTCGCAACCCTGTTGCCTTCCCCACTGTCATTGACGTTGCTGCGGGCCGGCGCACCCTTCGCGGCGCTGGCTGTCGCCGCGGCAGCCGCGGGGGCTGGTGTGGATGCGCCGGTCGGGCTCGCCTGGGCGATCGGGTTGACGGCGCTCGTGATGACGCCCGCTGTCGCGCGCTATCACGTGAACGGTCCGGCTTATCCGAACGAGCGGCGCCACCCGCTACGTCCGCCGGGCGCGGTGCTGTTGGGTCCGCTGTACCTCGCGTGGGTGGTGGCTGTGCCGCTACCCGCGCTCGGCGCGTTGCTGTTGGCGGGCGGTGACGTGATCGGCGCGCCGGTTCTCGCGGCTGGCGTCGCCGGCGCGTTCGTGGGTGGTGGCGCGTTGCTGCGGCTGGCGAAGCGATGGCTCGTGTTCGTTCCCGCGGGGGTGGTCCTCCACGATCACTTGGCATTATCCGATCCGGTGCTGTTCACCAAGCAGCAGATCAAACGCATCGGTGCCGAGCGGGATGTGACTGCGGCGTGGGACCTGACGCTCGGCGCGACCGGTCTGGCCCTCGAGATCGGGCTGCGCGAAGAGTCCAACCTGGGCAAGTCCCGCAGAGGTCGAGGGTTAGGGCAGGTGGTCAAGGCCGACGCGGTGTTGGTCAGTCCGAGCCGCCCGGGCGCTGTTATCGCGGAGGCCGAAGCCAGGGGCCTGCCCGTTCAGGCGGCTGGGGCACCGCCTAGGACGAACTGATTCGTGGAGTCATAGAACACGACACTCTGCCCAGGAGCGACACGTGGGCGGGCGTCGTCCCAGCTGACGGCGTTTTCGCGGAAGACCGCTGAAGCGGGGTGTCCGTGCGCAGAGGTCTGCACGAGGACCGGCGTTCCGCCGACCAGCGGATCCGCCGACCAGGTCACCGTCCCGAGTGGCGTGGTGTCTGCCAGAAGGTCTTCCGGACGACCGACGGTGATTGTGTCGCCGGCGGCGTCGATGTCCACCACGTAACGGGGCTCACCGGCTCCGCCAACCGCCAGCCCCCGCCGCTGGCCCAGCGTGACGAGCTCTCGGGCCGGAACGCGGCCGAGCTCGTTTCCCGCAGTGTCCACGACCCGTGAAGGCGTCAGGCCGATGCGGTCGCCCAAGAATGCGCGACGGCCCGCGCTCCCGCCCGCGATGAAGCACACCTCTTGGCTTTCGGCCTTCTGCGCCGTGCGCAGACCGCGCGCGCCGGCGCGCCGGCGCACCTCGGCTTTGGTGATCGACCCGACGGGAAACATCGTGGACACGAGCTGGGACTGTTCGAGCATGTGAAGGACGTACGACTGGTCCTTCTGCATGTCCGCCCCTCGGCCGACGCGGAGGTGGCCTGTGGAATCAGTGACGACCGTGGCGTGGTGGCCCGTGGCAAGCGCCTCGAATCCCAGGGCGCGAGCGCGCTCCAGGAGACGGGCGAACTTGATCGACCGGTTGCACTCGATGCAGGGGTTGGGGGTGCGCGACGCGGCGTGCTCGGACACATAGAGGTCGACTACGTCGCGGTCGAAGTCCTCGCCGAAGTTGAAGACATGGTGCGCGATGCCGAGTTGCTGGGCGACCCGGCGAGCGTCCTCGACGTCCGAGACCGAGCAGCAACCGGAGTCGCTGGCGCCGCCCCAGAGCTTGAGGGTGACCCCGGTGACATCGTGGCCCTCCTCGAGAAGCATCGCCGCGGCAACCGAGGAGTCGACGCCACCTGACATGGCACACATGACGCGCATATCAGGCCTTCCGGAGGCGGGCGACGGCGTCGGGAAGGGCTTTGAGGGCGAGGTCGACTTCGTCCTCGGTCGTCGTGTGCCCCAGAGTGAATCGGATCGAGGACAGGGCTTCCGCGTTCGACAGCCCCATCGCGGTCAGGACGTGTGAAGGCTCCATCGCGCCGCTGGCGCACGCCGACCCGGCCGAGGCGCAGATGCCGGCTTCGTCGAGCAGGAAGAGCAGGGCCTCGTTTTCGATGCCGTCGAACCGGACGTGACAGTTCCCGGGCACTTGTTCGATGCGTTTGGCAGTCTCCGTGCAGCCGGGTACCGACTCGATAAGACCGTCGGCGAGGCGATCGCGAAGCCGCGCCACGCGCCTGGCGGTTGCCGGGCGGGTGTCGGCGGTGATGCGTGCTGCGGTGGCCATGCCGATGATTCCGGCCACGTTCAACGTGCCACTGCGCACGCCGCGCTCCTGTCCCCCACCGAGTTGCCGGGCGGCGAGGGTGACGTCACGGGCAACAAGCGCGCCCACTCCTTTGGGGCCACCGAACTTGTGCGCGGTGACGGATACGAGACTGGCGCAGCCGGCCGCGGTGGCTACGTCGAGCCAGGGGAAGGCGGCGACCGCGTCGGTGTGCAGGACCGCGTTGGGCGCCTTGCTCGAGAGGAGATCCGCGACGTCCGCCAAGGGCTGAACGGTTCCGACTTCGTTGTTCACGAGCATGATGGAGACGACGGTGACGGAATCGTCGAGGACGCCGGCGAGCGAGTCGAGATCGATGGTGCCCGCTCGCGTCGCGGCGGCGATTCGGTGCTCGACGGAGCGGGTCGCCGCGAGGACCGCGTCGTGCTCGATGGCGGAGCAGACAACGGTGCCCTTGCCCCTGGCGCCGAGGACGGCGAGGTTGTCGGCCTCAGTCCCTCCGCTGGTAAAGATGACCTCGGCCGGCCGACAGCCCAGGACCTCGGCCATTACGTCGCGTGACTCCTCGACGGCCTGTTTCGCCCGCCGGGCGAAGGCGTGCGAGCCCGAAGGGTTACCGAACTGCTCGGTGAGCCAAGGCTCCATCGCCGCGAAGACCGCCGGCCGCAAGGGCGTTGTCGCCCCGTGGTCGAGATACGCGGTCATCAGCCCCAGGCTAAAGCCCCATGTCGGGAGGGGCTGCTGGGTTCAGGAGCCGCGCTGGCCGTCGATTGCCTCTCGGAGGAAGTCGGCGTGGCCGCAGTGACGGGCGTATTCCTCGATCATGTGGACGAGGATCCATCGCAGAGTGAAGTGATTGCCCTTCCCGCTGGTCTTCACCGAGCGTTGATCCAGGGATTCGCAACTCTGCACGACGGCGCGGGACCGCGCGCAGGCTGCCTCGAACAGGGCCAATAGCTCCTCAGGGATGTCGTTCTTGGCCGAGTTGAGCTCCCAGTCCCGGTCGGAGTCCCAATCCACCGACGCCCAGGGCTCTGGTAGGTCCCGCCCCGCCATATCGCTGGTGAACCAGTCGTCTTCGACGAGGGCCATGTGCTTCAACAAGCCGCCGAGCGTGAGGGTGGAGGGGGGTAAGGGCCGGGCGAGCTCCTCAGGCCTGAGGCCAGCCGCCTTCCGGACCAACGTGGCGCGATAAAAGTCGAGAAAGCCCAGAAGCATCTCGCGCTCATTCGCGTCGAGTGCCGGGGGAACGAGTGGCGGCGGTTGGATCACCGGCGCGAAGTACCGCCCGACAAAGCCCCTACCAAGATCCGCCACCTCCGCCGCCGCCTCCGCCGCCCGACGAGCCGCCGCCACCGAAGCCGCTGGAGCCGGAGCCCGAAGGGGTGGAGGTGAGGGTCCCTGCGGTCGTGGTGCTGAAGTTGTCCATCGCGGAGCTGAAGCCGGCGGCGTGGAAGTAGCCCGGGTTGTGGCCGACGTACCAGCCGCCGGTGTTGGGGAGCTCACCGTCGAGACCGGCGAAGGCGCGCGCCCATTTCTCCGTCGCGCCGAAAACGATGGCGTATGGGAGGTACTCAGTGAAGAGGTGGGCGCGCTCTGCGAATTGGGCCCGTTCTTTCTCGGACTCGTCGATGAATCGCCGGAAGCCGAGAGTGCGCCGCAGCACACCGGTGCCCTGGGCGGTGCGGCGAGGCATGCGGTCCGCATTCATGATCAGCAGGATTCCGCCCACCGCGAGCGGAATGAAGACCAGCCCGAAGGAGGTGAAGAGCGCGGCGAGAACAGTGAGTCCGATCCCGAGGAGCAACACGAGTACGCCTCCTCCGACCCAGCTGGCACGAACTTTGTCCGGACGAGAGCGGAACCAACCACGAGAGACGGAGTCGTCGTAGAGGTCGTCCTGCACGGCGCGCATCTTGGTGGCGAAGGTGTTCTTGAGGTCCGAGAGAAGGGTGCTGGAGTTGATCTCGCCTGGGACGAGGCTGTTGAGAAGCCGCGTCTCGTAGGCGAGGAGTTTGTCGTCGGCTTCCTTGAGCTTGACCAGCTTCCAGTCGGGCTTGCCGAACAAGCCCTCCTTGGCAATTTCCTCGATGCGCAGCCAACCGCGCACGGCGAGATCCACGATGGTCGCGGTGACGTCGATCGGGTTCGCGGTCTCGTCTACGAGGGTGCCGACCTGGCCGGGACGCAGGTTGTCCGGGGGCGCAAACTCGACGGGCGTCTCGTCGCCGCTGAAGAGGGGGACGGCTTCGTCCTGTCCGCCTTCGTTGCCGAATGTGGCGTCGACCGCGGAGCCGATGTAGCGGCGGTCGCGCCCGTGGGTCCAGCCGAGGCCGGCGATGCCACCGAGAACGATGAGGCCGAGCCCGCCGGTCAACCCGAGGGTGGCGGGAGTCATGGCGAAGGCGCGGGCCGGAGTCCACTTCTCGTCGAGGATCGGCTTGGGCTCTGGCACCGCTCCCTTCGGAAAGGCGACCACCACGGTGAAGGCTTGGTACGCGCCCATCGGGACCTGGCGGAATGTGGCGGTCGGGCCGTCGTGGGCGTTCTGCTGGCAGGGCAGGGACGACCCCGCCGGGCCGGCGAAGCAGGCGATCTGCGTCACGCCGGCCGGCGCGGTGACCGAGACGGTGGCAGCGCCAACGGGAACGGGCCAGTGCTCGCCGATGGCATTCCAAAAGAGCTCGTCGTGATCCTCGAAGCCGTTCAGTGCGCCGCGGACTCGGTAGGAGATGGTGTAGGTGTGACGGCCGGAGACGGTGCTGTCGGGGTCCCCGATGCGGAGCCGCTTTATCCGTCCCTCGTCGGTTTCCTCGGTCTCGCTTGACGCGTCCGTGGCGGTGACGTCGATGTCGGTGAGCTTGTAGACGCGTTCGTAGCGGTCGTCGTAGTCGAGGCGAACGGGGATCTCGCGGAAGATGCCGTGCTTCTCCAAGGGCCCGAAGTCGTAGTTGATGACCTCCTTCACGAGCAGGTCGCCGGTTTTCTCGATGACGAGTTGAACGTCGTACGTATGGATTCGCTCGTTGCCGGCCTGGTCCGCTGCCGCGAAGGCGCCGCCGTCCAGTGCGGCGCCTTCAGAGGGGGCCCCGGCGCCCACATGCCCGGCGCGACTGATCTGCTCGACCATCTCCGGGGAGAGTTGCGATCGGGCCTCGGGCGGGATCTGACCGAGGATTTCAGCCGACATGTGCTCGGCCGTGGCCGGACCACCGAAGAGGACGATGGCCGTCAACGCGCCGAGGACGCCGAGGACGTATCTGAGTTGAGCCCACCCCATGCGGGTCATCTTGGCCCGAATCAGCTGTCTCCGGGGCTGACCAGTCCGGCTTCGTAGGCGGCCACGACGAGATGGACACGATCGCGGGCACCGAGTTTGGTCAGGAGGCTGCGGACGTGGCTCTTGACCGTCGTCTCGGAAATGAAGAGCCGCTCGGCGAGTTCGGAATTGGAGGCGCCGCGCGCGATTTCGACGAGCACCTCACGTTCGCGTTCGGTCAGGTGCTCCAGACGGTCGTCGCGGCCCGCGGTGGCCGCTGCCGGACGCGCCGTGGTGAATTCCTCCATCAGTCGCCGGGTGATCGACGGGGAGAGGAGGGAATCCCCCGCTGCTGCGACCTGGATGGCGCGGACGACGTCGGCGGGCGGCGAGTCCTTGAGGAGGAAGCCGCTGGCTCCGGCGCGCAACGCGTCGTAGACGTATTCGTCGAGGTCGAAGGTGGTGAGGATTACGACCTTCGGCCGATCCGAGCCGGCAGCCGTGATCTGCCTGGTCGCCTCGATGCCATTCATCTCCGGCATACGGATATCCATGAGGACGACGTCGGGATCGAGGCGGGCGGCTTCATCGATGGCTTCCAGACCGTTCGCCGCTTCGCCGACGATCGAGAGACCGTCGACCGCGCCGAGGATCATGCGGAATCCGGTCCGCACCAGCTCCTGGTCGTCGACCAGAAGGACGCGGAGGGTGTGTGGCGCGGTCGAGCGGGCCGGTGGTGCCGTGCGCGGCGGCGGGAAGTCGTGTGGGAGGCGCGGGTCGACGACGGCCAGCAATTCGATGGACTCGGCGACGCCCTTGAGGTGATGCTCGCCGATGGGCGCGACCCGGGCATCGCCGGCCTGCTGCGCTGTCGCGGCGGAGAGAAGGATCTGCCCGCCGTGGCCGGCGTCGCATACCCGGGCCGCGACGTGAACGGCCATTCCGACGTAGTCGCCGCCATCGGTCTCCGCCGGCCCGGTGTGAAGGCCGATGCGGACCCTGAGCTCGCAACGAGGCGGCCAATCGTGTGACCGAAGTGCGAGCTGCGCGTCGATCGCGGCCGCGATGGCATCGGAAGGCCGGTGAAAGGCGGCGAAGTAGGCGTCGCCCGCGGTGCCCATTTCGTCGCCGGAGTGCGAGGCGCAGATCTTGCGCAGGATGCGGCGGTGCTCACTGAGGGCGCGGGCATAAGTCTCGCCGTGCTCCTCCAGGAGTTGGGTCGAGCCCTCCACGTCGGTGAAGAGGAAGGTCAAATCGCGGGGTTCGGCGCGGCCGGTGGCGCTCACCGTTGCATCGTTACAGAGGGACGCTGGCGAAGACGCGGTAACCGGCTCCCGCCTCGCGGGGGCCTGCCTCGAGCTTCCCGTCCAGCAGCGCGACGCGTTCACCCATGCCGATCAATCCTTGGCCGCTGGAAATGCCCTGTCGCTGCACCGGCTCACCGTCGTCGAGGATCTCGAGAGTCAGGCGGCGGGGTGAATAGTCGACCGTGACGTCAGCGTGACGGGCGTTGCTGTGCTTGGCGACGTTGGTGAGGGCCTCTTGGATCACGCGATAGGCGCAGAGCTCCACGCCCGCAGGGAGAGGTCGCGGCTCGCCCGTTCGCTGGACGTTCACCTCCAATCCGGTGGATAGACGGGCGGCCAACGCGTCGACGTCGGTCAGACGGGGTTGCGGGTCGGGCGGACCACCCTGATCTCCGTTTCCCGGCCGGCGCAGCACGCCGAGCATCCGGCGCAGTTCGGCCGACGCCTCGCGGCCGGATGTGGCGAGCGCGGCGAGTGCCTTTCGGTCCCCGGTGGCCACCGCCGCCTCCGCCTGCAATGTCATGGCAGTGACGTGGTGGGAGACGACGTCGTGCAGTTCACGGGCAATGCGGGCGCGCTCGTCCGACGCGGCTTCGTCCCGTGCGCGCTCAGCTGCTTCGGCCCGCTCCTTCTGCATGCGGATTTCGGACGCCATCAATTGCTGCATCCCGGCGATCAGGAGAAGGGCCGCGAGCAGGGACGCTTGTCGGCCCGCCGCATCAGGAGAGAACGGCTCCCCGGAGAGAATCAGCTCCACGTCGCCAAAGGGCTTCAGGTCGATCAGTTGGATGGCCAATCCCCACAGAAGACCGCCGACGGCGACGCCGTAGAGCACCGGACGTTCCTTCGCGGCCTGAACCATGCCGGCGACAGCCGCGCCGACGAGAAGGATCGAGGTGGAAACCGCCTCCTGTCGGGCGACCAGGACCACGCAGCCGAATACCAACCCGACCAGCGCGAGGCTCAGCCGGGTGCCGCGCGCTGGTCGGAGAAGCAATACGGCGATGGTGGCGACGAGTGCCGCGGCGATCCCCGCCGGCTCGCCCCAGGGCACCAGCGGGACACCGGCGCTGGTGATTATGAAGCCGTAGAGAAGGATCATGAAAAGCCCGACGCCGATCTCGCCGATGGCGTTGATACCAGGAGGAAGGCGTGGCGGCTCGGTTCGAGGCTCCGAGGTGTCCTCCTTGAAACCCTGCTGAAAACCCTCCTTGAACTCTCGGACGTCGGTTCGTGCTTTGGCCAACGCAGCTCTCATGGGTCGATTGTGAACTGCCGGGGGCCGCGGCGCATCGCACCGTGGGAGGGAATCGCCGGGGCCCGGCCCCCTCCCGTGGGAGGGTCCCCCTAAGGGGCAGGATCGGGGGCGATGAAGATCTCCCACGCGCCCGAGGGCTACAGCTGCCCGTTCTGCCGGATCGTGGCCGGTGAGGGGAGCGAGCGGACCCTGCCCGAGCACGTTGTCCGGCGTTATGAGCGGGTGACGGTGTTCATGAATCCACGGTGGTGGGAGGTCAACCGGGGCAATGTTCTCGTAGTGCCGAACCAGCACTTCGAGAACCTTTACGAGCTGCCGACCGAGTACGGGACGCCGATTCATGAAGCGCAACGAGACGCAGCTGTTGCGATGAAGTTGGCCTACGAGTGCGACGGGGTGTCCACGCGGCAGCACAACGAGCCGGCGGGGAATCAAGAGGTCTGGCACTACCACCTGCACGTCTTTCCGCGGTGGGAAGGCGACAACCTCTACAAGGCGAAGAGCTATTGGGCTCCCGCCGACGAGTTGATGGAACTGACCGAGCGTCTAACCGACTTCTGGCCCGGGTAGCGCCTTGATGAGCTGAAGCGCGGGGTTGGCGGGGTCCCAGAGCGTCGGGAACTCCTCCAGGGGGCGGAACCCTTGGGCCAGGTAGAACTGCCGGGTCTTGTCGTAGTTGGGGTCCGGGCGCTTTTCACTAAGGGTCTTGACCTGGAGGAACTCCACGCCCGAGTTGGCCAGGCGTCGCTCGATGTGCTGCAGCATCGTCCGACCGATGCCGGCCCGGTGGTGTTCCGGAAGGACCGCGATCAAGTGGATCTCCGCCGCGTAGGGACTGTGCAGTTGCAGGGTCAAGAGGCCGACGTCTTCGCCATCGATCGACGCGATGACGGTAGGCGCGGTGTCCGAGAAGGCGACGTAGTCGTCGTTGGCCTCCGGGATGCCGAACCACTGGGGCAGCGCGTCGAGGATCTTCCGGCAGGTCGGTCCGGAGCCAGTCGCTTGGTAACGGAGGTTCACCATTCAAGAGTGCCCTTCTGCGAAGGCGCGGGCGACTTGTTTCGAAACGAGGTCCTTTGGCCAGTGGTTCTTGCCGGTGAGCAGCCGGCCCAGGCCAACCAGCATGTACGCGCGAGAGAAGAACAGGGCTCGCTCAATCGTCGCTTCGGAAGCCCCGTACGCTGCGCCGACTTCTCGCACGAAGATTGGGTCGACGCACGTGGCGAGCGCTCCAAGATCCACCGCCGGGTCGGTCAGGCAGATGTCAGCCCAGTCGATGACCGCGTGCAGTCGCCCCGACTCGAAGAGCAGATGCTCTCCCTTGAGATCCGCGTGGGCCACTACTAGGGGGTACTCCCACCTCGGGAGTGCGACCCGGCCGCCGAGGTACTCCGCCATCGAGGGCGTGACGAGCTCTGGGACCTGTTCACGGATTACAGAGGCGTACCGGACAATCCGCTCGACCTGAAGAGCCGGCTCGGCCGGGCTCCACAGCGGGATGTCCACCTCGAACGCATCCCCTGGCACGGCGTGGAGGGACTTCAGCAGCCGGGCGAATTGCTGGACGAGTTGCGGTCGTTCCTCCGCTCCGATCCGGTAGTCCTCGCCATCTAGGCCCTGAACCTTCCGGTATCCGACGACTCGGTACCCCTCCCCAAAGGTGTCGACGAAGTCGAAGCGGGGAACCTCGACCTCGAGGACTGACGCGAGGTGTGGCAGCACCGCGACTTCGCGTCGAGCGGCCGCGTCGGATTCGTCGTCCACTGCGAAGCGGAGGATGAACTCGCCTCCCACTTCCCAGGTGTTGAAGTCGCGCTGGCCGAGGAACCGCACCTCGTCATCCGGATTGGTGCCGAGGTGGCGCGCCGCGATGTCCGCGACGGCCTCAGCTTCAACGATCACCGCGCCAGCTTTGTGCGCGTCCGCTGGCGGAGGCACAGAAATTCTGGCTTCCGCGCTTGACAAGTGAACTACACGCGTGTAATTATGGAGCTCTCCTGCACTGGCAGGACGCTCGTGAGGCAGCGCATGCCTCTCCTCCAAGTCATAAGGCCGCGTTCGTTATCGGTCGTCGCGGCCGCGCCTGTTCGGGAGGAGGAAGCGTCTGTGTGCGATCGCTTGAGCCAAGTTCTCGATTCGGCGCGCGGCGTCATCGCGTCTCTCGATATCGCGTCGCTCTCCCCCACGCACGCCGCGCAGGCCTTCGAGGTCGGGGCGGAACTCGAGAAGCTGGGCGCTTCGCTCAAGGTGCTGGTTGCTCCGAGGGTGGCTCAATCCGAAGCCTGGGCCCGTGCGGGGCATCGGTCTCCCGAAGAGTGGATGGCGCGCACAACCGGCTCATCGGTTGGTGCGGCGAAGGCTGCGGTCGAGACCGGCAAGAAGCTCCAGGCTCTTCCCGCGACGGCATCAGTGGTGAAGGCGGGGGCGCTGTCGCTCGCCCAGGCGGCCGCGGTTGCAGAAGCTGCCGTGGTTGACCCGGCTTCGGAGGCGACGCTGCTGGCATCTGCTGGCTCGGAGAGCTTGAGAGTGCTGCAAGACAAGTCGCGACGCGTGGTGCTCGACTCTCGAGGATCGGCCGAGGAGCGCTATGCCCGGCAGCACAAGCTGCGGGATTTCTCCACCTGGATCGACGACGAAGGCATGACGGCGGGCCGGTTCCGGCTCACTCCCGAAGTCGGCGCGGCGGTCATGAACAAGCTCCGGGCCGAGACCGACCGCCATTACCGTCGAGGCAGCGCCGAGGGCCGGCCCGACAGCCCGGGGAACTACGCGGCGGATGCCTTGGCGGCCCTCGTCACAGGAGAGGGCATCATCGGCACGAAGTCCAGGTCCAAGGGCGCCGAGGTCGTGGTCGTGGTGTCGCGCGAATCACTGCTGCGCGGCGAAGTCGACTCGGACTCCGACGAACTGTGCGAAGTCCCAGGGTTCGGTGCCATTCCGGTCAGCCGGGCCCGGCAGATGCTCGACGACTGCTTCCTGAAGGGCGTATTGGTCGACGGCACGAAGGTGGTGACCGTCAAGCACTTCGGCCGGCACCGTCCGGCCGAGCTCGACACCGCCCTCCTGGTGCGCTCAGTGCTCGAAGACGGCCAGGTGATCTGCAAGGTGGAGGGCTGTGGCCACACCGCTCGAATTCAGTGGGATCACTCCGAACCCTTTGCCCTGGGCGGCCCTACGGCCGAATGGAACATGAACCCGATGTGCGGCTTCGACAATCGGGAGAAGGAAGCGGGTCGCGTGGTCCAGACGCCGGACGGCCGATGGGTCCGCACCGGCAATGTCGCTCAGATGTGGACCCCACCATGACCCCCCGGTAGGTTCGGCGGACATGACTGAAACGGACTCGGCGATGCGCTCCGCGCCGGTCGGCTCATCGAGCTCGTGAACGGCAAGCCGCATGGTCCTGTGAGTTCGACCGCTACTCCCTGAGATCCAGCAATCTGGCGCCGCCTACTTCTTCGACGCGGGCTCGCACGTTCGCTTCGGACTCGACAACGAATTGCACCGTCTGACCCTGCGCGTGCAGGCGGTCGTGCAGGCCTTGCACCACCGCCGTAGTCCTCTGCTGTCCCCCGCGACCTGAGGTAGCGACATAGGCGATGACCTCGTCGCGCCCCGGGCCAGATCCCGATACCAACTCCACCTGCCACTCCGCCAGATCGTCCGCGTCCTCGAGCACCTCGATGAACGAGGGGACGCGCACCCGCGGCGAGCCCCGCCCGCAGGATGAACAGACGGACGCGTCGAGGCGCCCCAGCAGCCCGGTGCGCAGTCGCAGCAGCACGCTCCCCTTCCAGCCCAGCGCAGTCCAGAGCAGATCGCCGTACTGGTCGCGCCCCGCAGGCCGATCGTCTGGCGGCACTACGACTTCGAGGATCTCCGCGCCCGGTTGCGTGTGCAAGCCCGCTCCCCCGCGGCACTCGAACCACAACGAGCGTGCCCCCGCCGGCGCCCACGCCTGGAGCACGGCAGCACGCGGTGCCAAGTCCTGCAGCAGCCGCCGGTCGCGTTCCTTGAGCGGTGCGCCCACTGCCAACACTGTTCGCAGCTGATGCAGGTCCACGTCTTCGCCGCGCGCACCCAGCAACAACCGCAACAGATCGTCGGCGGAGCCGGCGAGCACGTCGGGCCGCAGCTGCGAGAACTCCGCGACCGAGGGCGGGTCCGGCAGGAACAGCGCGGATAGTCCCGCCCGCCGCGCCCCGAGTTGAAGCTCCAGGAAAGCGAGACCGGGGCCGGGCGGAACCATGCTGATCAGCGAGTCGTCCGGCCGCACCCCCGCGGCCTCGAGCCAGCGCCGCCCGATCTCCGCCAAGCGCTCGACGTCGACCGACGAATAGGCCAGCAACAGGCCGTCGTCGACCGTCCAATGCACCGGCTTGTAGACCGGATCGATCCTCGTTCTGCCGAACTGCTTCCGGTACCCCAGGACCTCGGCGGTGCGCAGCCGCCAGCGCAGCCCCCCGCCGGAGTCAGCACGAATCTTTTCCGCATCAGGGCGCAGCACGAGCGCAGACGCGGCGGTGATGTCGTCGAACTCGGTAATGGGCAACCGGCCCAGATCGTCGATAGAAGGCCCTTGCCGGGACCAGGTGACGCGCTGCAACGTCGGCCGGTAGAAATCGGAGAAGGCCCGCACCTCCCCGGGCAGATAACGCCCCAGCTGCTGTTCCTGCTCCGCGCGCAGTCGCGCCGGCCGCAGAAAGTCGGATGTCAGGTTCACGTGAGCGCCTCGCGAACCTTCCGAGTCACCTCGTCGAGATCAACCGAGGCCAGGTCGGTCACATCCACCTCGAAACACAGCCCGGGGAGAGCCGGCGGAACGTATGGGGTCGCCACCATCTTCTCGAGCTCCGCGATCAGCCATTGTTCGTTGTGCCCGGGATGACGCTCCCCGGACTCCGACCGTTCCTTGGCTCGAGCGACCAAAGCCTCCGGCTCCGCTTGCAGAATCACCTGGCAGACGGGCACTTCATGTTGGTTGACCAACCTGACGAGGTCTCGCGTCGCCAGCTCGGCATCGAAGTTCGCTTCGGCCACGACACCGTTGCCAGATCCGAGGATCGCGCCCGCCTGCGCGTAGAGAACCGCCATCGACGCTCGGCCCAGTAGGTGCGACCAGTCGTTGTCGCCCGCGCCAAGGACGTCGAAGAGCTTCTCCTTGACCAGGTCCTTCGAAACCAGAGGAAACTGCAGCTCCGCCGACAGGTGCAGCGCCAAGCTGGTCTTGCCCGTCGCGGGGTATCCGCTGATCACGATCATCCCCGGCGCGTCGCGCTCTGATTGGCTTCCCCCGGACACCACCCGGGCAGAGTAGGCGGCTTGGGATTTCCCCCGAACTATTCCGGATCTGACGCGAGGGGGTCTCCGAGGTCGGGCGCGAGCCACAGAACGCCCATGGGCGGCAGATCGAGCTCGACCGACGCCGGCTGTCCGTGCCACGACTCGTTCACCGCCAGAACCGACCCGCCGTTACCTACTCCGGCGCCGCCGAATTCGGCCGCATCGGTGTTGAGAATCTCGTTCCAGCGCCCGGCGAAGGGCATGCCCACCCGGTAACCGCCGAGGGGCAACGGAGAGAAATTGGCGATGCAGGCGATTTGTTCCGGTGAGGCCGGCCCGTCCGCACCCCGGCGGAGGAACGACACGACATTGGAATCGACATCCGATGCGTCAATCCACGCAAAGCCGTCGGGCGTGGAGTCCGCTTCCCACATGGCCGGTCGCTCCCGGTAGACCCGATTCAACTCCCGGACGAGGTCCTGGATCCCTTTGTGCGGGAGGTGGTCCAACAGGTGCCAATCGATGCTTCGGTCGTGCGACCATTCGCGCACCTGCGCGATCTCCATGCCCATGAAGATCAGCTGCTTTCCGGGATGGGCCCACATCCATGCGAGCAAGGAGCGCAGGTTCGCAAAGCGCCGCCACTCATCCATCGGCGCCTTCATCAGCAGTGAGCCCTTGCCATGAACGACCTCGTCGTGGGAGAGGGGCAGCACGAAGTTCTCCTGCCACGCGTAGACGAGGCCGAAGGTCAGCCGGTCGTGATGCCACCGGCGGTGCACGGGCTCTTTCGAGAAGTACTCGAGGGTGTCGTGCATCCAACCCATGTTCCACTTGAAGCCGAAGCCGAGCCCACCGAGATAGGTCGGCCGCGACACTCCCGGCCACGCCGTCGACTCCTCCGCGATCGTCATGGCGTCCGAGTGCTCCTCGTACACCACCGTGTTCAACTCCTTGAGGAACTCGACGGCCTCCAGGTCCTCTCGGCCGCCGAACTTGTTCGGCACCCACTCACCGGGCTTGCGCGAATAATCCAGATAGAGCATCGAAGCGACCGCGTCGACCCGCAAGCCGTCGACGTGCATCTCCTCCATCCAGAACAACGCGTTGGCGATCAGGAAGCTGCGCACCTCGTGTCGCGCGAAATTGAAGGTGAGCGTTCCCCAATCCGCGTGCTCGCCGCGGCGAGGATCCGCGTGCTCATACAGGGCGGTTCCGTCGAAGCGAGCGAGGCTCCACTCGTCCTTCGGGAAATGAGCCGGCACCCAGTCGACGATCACTCCCAGCCCGGCCTGGTGACAGGCGTCGACCAGCACGCGGAAATCGTCCGGCGTGCCGAAGCGGGCCGACGGCGAAAAGTACGACGACACCTGATAGCCCCACGAACCCCGGAAAGGATGCTCGGCCACGGGCAGCAACTCCACATGGGTGAACCCCATGTCCGCGGCGTACGCGGGCAATTCCTCGGCGAGCTCCAGATAGGTGAGCGACCGGCCGTCTTCACCGGGATCGTTGCCTTCCCCCCGCCGGCGACGCCAAGAGCCGAGGTGCACCTCGTAGGTCGACATCGGAGAGCGCAGGTGGTCGCGGGTTCCGCGCTTCGCCACCCACTCCGCGTCACCCCACTCGTGGCGACTCGGTCCGCTCACCCGGCTCGCCGTCTGGGGCGGCTCCTCCGAACGAAGCGCCAATGGGTCGGCCTTCTGCACCCACTGGCCGGCCGCGGTGTTGATCAGGTACTTGTAATGCGCGCCCTCCTCGACGCCCGGGAAGAATCCCTCCCAGATGCCCGACGCCCCGAGCGGGCGCAGATCGAAGGCTTCCCCGTTCCAACCGTTGAAATCGCCGACAACCTGAACCGCCCGGGCGTTGGGTGCCCACACCGCGAACGCGGCCCCGTCGACACCCTCGTGCTGAATCCGCCTACCGCCGAGCACCCGCCACAACCGGCGGTGACGACCCTCGTTGAACAGATGCAGGTCGAGCTCTCCGACCGTGGGCGAGAATTCCTTGGCTTCCCTGGGCTTGGGCTTCTCCGGCTTGGCCTGCTTCTCCGGCTTGGCCTGCTTCTCCGGCTTGGCCACCGTCAAGCCCTACCCGTGGCCAGCAACCGTTCGATGGCCATTGCCGGGATCTCTTCCCAGTCCGGGCGGTGGGCCCGCTCGTAGGCCAGCTCGTAGGCCGCCTTCTCCAAACTGAACGCGGCCAGCACCACGGTGCGATCCGCCGCTGACGGCAGCAGCCTCTCGACGCCTTCCGCCGAGGCGTAACCCCGCTCCAGCGCGTCGGTGTTGTGCGACACCCACGCCGCGGCCAGCGGCTCCAGACGGTCGCGATCGCCCTCCACCTGTTCGCGCAGCGCAACGGCCGCCGCGTACTCGAACGACCTCAGGATCCCGGCCACGTCACGCAGCGGGGAGGTCCGCCGAGCTCGTTCTTCGGCAGTCCGGTCGGGCTCGCCTTCGAAGTCGAGAACGAACCATCCCGCGTCCGCCCGCAACACCTGTCCGAGGTGGTAGTCACCGTGACCCCGGATGACTGCCCCCGGCGACTCGACGGCTTCCAGACGTTCGATTAGCTCCGCGGCGCGGGCGGCATCGACTCCCACGCGATCGAGGTCGGCCGCAAGGTCAGTGGACCACTGCTTCGGCACCCCGGGCTCGTGTCCGAAGGCGGCCGCCAGCGCGACATGGAGTTCGCCCGTGACCTGCCCGAGCCTGAACGCCTCAGCACCGAAGTCGCCCCCGCTCGCCTGAGGTGGGAGCCCGCTTCCAAGGCACTCGCGCAAAGACGCCAAGGCCAGCGCGAACCCGTCGGTGGATCCCGGCAGATAGGACTGGGCGACGCCGAGATCGAACGCGCCGCGGCGCCAGACACCCTGGACCGGAGGAACGTTGGGGAATCCCGCCTCGGTCAATGCGGACGGCACTTCGACGTCCGGGTTCGCTCCAGGGATCAAGCGGCGAAACAACTTGATGACGACGCGGTCATCGCTCACCAGCGAGGTGTTGGACTGTTCGGCCGCGATAGGCCGGATATGGCCGGGCGACTCCGCCGCGCCCGTGACCCGGCAGTGGAGGTGCGCGGCCAACTCCTGATCGGGTGGCGCGTCGAAAGCGACGACTACCTCCCCACCCTCCAAGGTGATGTCCCCGATGACCGCGCCCTCACGGTCTGCGACCGAAGGCGGAACCTCGTCCGCGGCGCGCAGGCCCACAGGCACGTGCCAGTCGACCCCGTCGGCACGGGCGATCACCGAAAGCAGCACGGGGCCGGAGGCCTCCTCACCGCCGAGCAGCAGCTCCAGGTCCACCACTTCCACCGCCCCGGGCGCCTCCGAGCCCGAGTACCAACGCTGGCGCGGCAGCCACTCGGGCAGCATCGCTTCGAGTTGGGCTCCTATTGCCGGCGAGGCGCCCGTGGTCTCGCTCACTGTTGAGGCCCGTCCACCAATTCGAACCAGAAGAAGCCGTAAGGCGGAAGAGTTATGAAGTACGGCAGTTCGCCGATCGGCGGGAACGGCACCCGACCCATCAGTTCGACGGGCACCTTGCCCTGCCAGCGTTGAAGATTCATCTCCACCGGCTGCGCCAACTTCGACAAATTCGACACGCAAAGGACCGTGTCCTCTTCGCCGTCGTCGGCCAGCACGCTGCGGCCGTAGGCGAAGACCGAGGGGTTGTCGGCCTCCAGGACATCGAGGTTCCCCGTGCCGAACACCGGGTGCTGCGCGCGCACCTCCAACATGCGCCGCACCCAGTGGAGGAAGGAACTCTGGTCGCGCATGCAACCCTCGACGTTGACCGCCTGATACCCGTACACCGGGTCCATGAGCGGCGGAAGATAAAGACGCGCGAAGTCCGCCGACGAGAACCCACCGTTGCGGTCTGGGGTCCACTGCATCGGCGTGCGCACGCCGTCGCGGTCGCCGAGGTAGATGTTGTCGCCCATGCCGATCTCGTCGCCGTAATAGAGAACAGGGCTGCCCGGAAGGCTGAACAACATGGCGTGAAGCAGTTCGGCCACGCGCCGGTCGTTCTCGACCAGCGGCGCCAGACGCCGGGCAATGCCGACGTTGCGCTTCATGCGGGGGTCCTTCGCGTATTCCGCGTACATGTAGTCGCGCTCTTCGTCGGTCACCATCTCGAGCGTCAACTCGTCGTGGTTGCGCAGGAAGATCCCCCACTGCGCGTCCTCCGGGATCGCCGGGGTCTGCGACAGGATCTCGGTGATCGGGTAGCGCTGTTCCCGGCGCACCGACATGAACATGCGCGGCATGAGGGGGAAGTGGAAGCACATGTGGCACTCGTCGCCGTCGCCGAAATAGTCGACGACATCGGCGGGCCACTGGTTGGCCTCTGCGAGCAACACGCGCCCCGGGTAGTCGGCGTCTACTTCCTTGCGCAGGCGCCTGAGGAACTCGTGGGTCTCCGGCAGGTTCTCGCCGTTTGTGCCATCGCGCTCGTAGAGATAGGGCACCGCGTCGAGCCGGAACCCGTCCAGGCCGATGTCCAGCCAGAAGCGCAGCACGCTGATCATCGCTTCCTGCACCTCGGGGTTGTCGAAGTTGAGGTCCGGCTGGTGACTGAAGAAGCGGTGCCAGAAGTACTGCTGGCGAACGGGGTCCCACGTCCAGTTCGACGTCTCGGTGTCGATGAAGATGATGCGGGCCTCGGACCACCGCTTGTCATCGTCGCCCCAGACGTACCAGTCGGCCTTGGGGTTCGTCTTGTCCTGCCGCGACTCCTGGAACCAGGCGTGCTGGTCGCTGGTGTGATTCACCACCATGTCCGCGATGATCCGGATTCCGCGCGCGTGGGCCTGTTCGACGAGGTTCACCGCGTCGGCCAGGTCGCCGTACTCCGGAAGAATGTTGAAGAAGTCGCTGATGTCGTAACCGCCATCGCGCAGGGGCGACGAATAGAACGGAAGCAGCCAGAGGCA
>DATLBX010000039.1:0-14666 GCA_035526705.1 Acidimicrobiales bacterium
GGGCCTCACAGGACCCTGGTTAACGGTTACGTCGAAAGTATCAGTCCGGTCGGACCTCGGCGGCGATTGCGGCGAGAAGGCCGTTGACGAAGCGCTTCGACTCGGCGGTGGAGTACTGGCCGGCCAACTCCACGGCCTCGCTGAGGATGACTCCGACGCTGGCCTCGGTGTGCTCCATCAACTCCCAGGTTCCGAGCCGCAATACGGCGCGGTCCACGGCGGCGAGGCGGTTCAGCGCCCAACCCTTCGACTTCGCCGCGATAAGTGCGTCGATCTCCTCCTGCAACCGCTCGACACCGCGCACTGCGTCGCGAGCGAACTCCGACGAGACCACCTGGTCGTCGAGGAGCTCCGCGGGATCTGCTCCGCGCGACTCTGCTTCGTAGAGGAGGCTGATGGCGCGCTCGCGGCCCTCACGGTTCGCGTGCAATGCCGCGCTGGTGATGGCCTGCCCTCAGGCGCGAGTGAGGTATTCGCCGGAGCGAGTGTCGACCTTGATTCGGTCGCCCTGGTTCACGAACAGCGGTACCTGGACCACGAGCCCGGTCTCGAGGGTGGCCGGCTTGCGGGCGCCCGAAACGCGATCACCCTGCACGCCCGGTTCGGTCTCGGCGACCGTCAGTTCCACTGCCGCCGGAAGGTCGATCCCCACAATTTCAGTGCCATGCATCTGGATGACGGCCGCGTCGCCCTCTTTCAGGTAGTTCGCCGAGCCGCCGAGTGAGGTCGGGCCGACATGGAGTTGGTCGTACGTGGCGTTGTCCATGAAGACGTAGTCGTCGCCGTCGCGATAGAGGAACTGCATCTCCCGCTTGTCGATGTGGGCCTGCTCGAGGCGCTCGTCGGCGCGATAGGTGCGTTCGATCACCGCGCCTGTGCGGACGTTCTTGATCTTGGTGCGCACGAAGGCGCCGCCCTTGCCCGGCTTGACGTGCTGGAACTCCACGATGGTGAAGAGGCCATCGGGAAGTTGCAGGGCCATCCCGTTCTTGAGGTCGTTGGTCGATACGGCAGCCATCACGACATTCTTGCCACAGCCAGCACCGCTGCCTCGTAGCCAGCGGCGCCGAGCCCGGAAATGGATGCGGTTGCGACGGGGGCGACTACAGAGACCCGGCGCCAGGGCTCACGCCCCGCGGGTTGGCTCAGGTGCACTTCCACGACTGGGCCGTCGAAGGTGGAAAGGGCGTCGGCCAAACCCCAGGCGTAGTGGGTGAGCGCTCCCGGGTTTATGACGATTGCGTCTTTGGCGCCGCGCGCCGCATGTACCGCCTCGATGAGGGGGCCCTCGGACTCGGCGGCGAGGTGCTCGAGCTGCCACCCGGCCTCGGCGGCAACCTTCCGGGCCCGTTTCACGATGTCGCCGAGGGTCTCGGTGCCGTAGATGTCCGGCTGGCGCTGGCCAGTACGGGAGAGGTTGGGCCCCGATAGGAGGAGGACGGTCTTCACGGGTTCAGCTTGACGAAATCCTCGAGGGCGGCGCGTACGTCTTCCTCCGACACGGAAACCGGCGCAACTCCGGCAGGGCCGTCCAGGACGAACCGCATGCCCTGGCGGGACTTCTTGTCGCGCTTCATGACTTCCAGCACGGTGTCGATGCCGATTTCGGGTGGAGCCACCGGCAGGTCGTAGCCGGCGACCGTGGCGACGATTTCCCGCTCCCTCTCCGAGGGAATTCGATCGAGCCGGCGGGCGAGCCGCGCCGCGAAAGCAAGACCGATCGCCACCGCTTCCCCATGTCGCAGGTCGTAGCGACCCACGATTTCGAGCGCGTGGGCCAGGGTGTGCCCGTAATTGAGCAGGTCACGCCGGCCGGAGGCCTCGCGCTCGTCCGCGGCGACGATTTGGGCTTTCAGTTCGACGCAGGCCGCAACCGTTTCCTCGAGGCCGGAGGTAGCGGTGACGGCCGCACCCAGCAGTTCGCACTTAGCCACCTCGCCGCGGCCGCTGCGCATCTCACGTTCCGGGAGGGTCGAGAGGAAGCTCGTGTCGCAGATGACGGCCGCGGGCTGCCAAAAGGAGCCGACGAGGTTCTTGCCCTCGGGGAGGTTCACTCCGGTCTTGCCGCCGATCGCCGCGTCTACCTGGGCGAGCAGGGTGGTGGGCACGTGGATGACGGAAGTGCCGCGGTGGTAGCTCGCCGCAGCGAAACCGGCCGTGTCGGTGACCACCCCGCCGCCGACCGCGACGACGAGGTCGCGTCGCGTCAGGCCGGCGTTGGCGAAGCCGCGGCACAACTCTTCGACGGTGGCGAGTGACTTGGCCTCCTCGCCGGAGTCCATCAAGAGGATTTCTTGCGGCAAGCCAGTATCGACCTCGTGTCCGATGCCGGATTGGGTGACGACGACCGCCCGCGATGCGCCAACCTGCGCCACGACCTCCTTCAGCTCGATAACGGCGCCGTCACCGATGACGACGTCATAGGCACGCTCTCCCAGGCCGACGGGAATCCGAACCATCAGGAGCCCAGCGCGGTGAGCACCCGCTCCTTCACCTCTTCGAGGGTCAGGTCGTCGACATCCACGACCACGTCGGCGAGCTCCGCGTAGAGGGGGCGACGCTCGCGTTCGAGCTTCTCGAGGACGTCTTCCAGGCCGATCGGGCCGGACAGCAGGGGCCGGTGATCATCGTCGTCGTCACGGAGGCGGGGAGCGAGCGTCTCGACGCGGGCACGCAACCAGACCACCCTCCCGGCCGCCGTTATGTGTTTCCGATTGACAGGATCGAGCACCGCGCCGCCGGCGACGGCGATCACCGACGGGCTCGTCGACCGGGTCGCGGCCCGGAGTGCAGCGGACTCGTGCCGGCGGAACTCTTCCTCTCCCCCGTCGCGCCAGATCTGAGCGACCGTCTTGCCCGTTACATATTCGACCTGAGTGTCGTTGTCGATGTAGGCGCGATCGAGCTTGCCCGCCAGGATCTCCCCAACGGTGGTCTTGCCCGCTCCCATCATGCCGATGAGCAGGATGTGATCAGCCACGCAGCGAGTCCAGAAAGGCGTGGTGGTTACGGGTGAATTCGTCAACCGAGTCACCGCCGAACTTGCGCAGGGCTTCATCGGCCAGGACGTACGCGACCATCGCCTCGGCGACCACGCCCATCGCCGGAACGGCCGTCACGTCGGTGCGCTCGACGAAGGACTTCGTCTCCTCTTTAGTCACGGTGTCGACCGTCGCGATAGCGGGCCGGCGCAGCGTCGCCAATGGCTTCATGGCGACTCGGGCTCGAATGGCACCACCGATCGACATGCCGCCTTCGATCCCGCCGGCGCGGTCGGTCGTGCGGTGGTAACCGTCGTCCTGGTTCCAGGTGATGGCGTCGTGGCCCTCCGAGCCGCGGCGGGTAGCCGACTCGAAACCGTCGCCGATCTCCACGCCTTTGACGGCCTGGATGGACATGAGGGCGGCGGCCAGGCGCGCGTCGAGCCGACGATCCCAATGGACGTGACTGCCGAGACCGACCGGGACGCTGGTGGCAATCACTTCGGCGACGCCGCCGAGCGAGTCGCCGGCTGGGCCGGCGGTTTCGATCTCACGAATCATGTCCGCCTCCGCTTCGGGATCGAAGCACCGAACGGCCGATGCATCGATCGCCGCCAAATCCTGCGGGCACGGTCGCTCAGCCCGCTTGGACTGCACCGGACCAATCGCAACGACGTGTGAAAAGACATCGATGTCGAGCTGCTTAAGCAGCACCTTCGACAACACGCCTGCCACGGATCGAGCCGCGGTCTCCCGGGCCGACGCTCGTTCCAGGACATTGCGCGCATCATCCAACCCGTACTTCTGCATCCCCGCCAGATCCGCGTGCCCGGGGCGTGGCGCGGTGAGCGGCTTATCGCTCGAGCCAGGGGCAGCAGACATCTCCGCTTCCCACTTGGACCACTCGGTGTTCCCGATTTGCACCGCGACCGGCGACCCAAGGGTCAAGCCGTGCCGCACCCCAGCGAGGATGGTGACCTCATCGCGCTCTAGGCGCATACGGGGCCCGCGTCCGTAGCCAAGCCGCCGACGTGCGAGCTCGGCCGAGACTGCATCAACCGTGATGGGCAGACCAGCCGGCAGTCCTTCGACGATCGTGACAAGCGCCTGCCCGTGCGACTCCCCCGCCGTCAGGAATCGCAGCACGCCGTTCAGACTAGTGACGGCCTTCTCAACGGCCGTCGATCAGCAGACGGTGCTCACCGGGCATTCCCGCCAGTTGACGATGCGGTACTTGCCGTTGTGAACCGCGTTGACCGAGTCGACGTCCCAGTGGAAGTCGAAGTGGTTACCGGTGCCGGCGTGGAGGCGGGCCACCACCGCTCCGTAAATAGCGGGCTGGTGCGAGCCGTCGCAGGCGATGTCCAGTCCGGGCGTGTAGAGCAGAGCCCACACTTGGGCGTCACAGATTGTGCTGTCGTTGGAGGCGGCATCTGCCGGCTCCGGGTAATAGATCTGGAGCTTTGACGGCACGGCCAAACGGTTCACGATGCTGCCTGCGCCGAAGCGCAGACGAGACGAAAGCCAGATGCGGACCACGCCGGTGCCGTTGCCGAGCGTGCCGATCGTCGTCGTTCCCAGGAAGGTGGCCGCGGGGCAGACGTAGTTGCCCGGTTGGATGACCGGGAAAGCCGGGGTAGCGAGACTGCCGAAGAGGCCGCCGTTCGGGCAGCCCTGAACTCCGCTGGCCGGGATCGGCGGGATCTCGACGATGTACTGGTCGGTGAAGGGCCGCACTTCGCCCCCAGAGGCCGTGCAGTCCCCGCTGGCGCATGCGTCGTCGGCGGCCGCCTGGGTGGCGCGGCCGTACATGTTGAAGCGCCCCCAGCGATCGACGAACTCGTCGATGGTGGCGTGGGCGCCCTGGATGGTGCCGTTCGTAGCCAGCGACCCGTCGATGGGGAAGGTCGTGAGGGCGGAAACAGCAGGATCGGGGTCGACGGCAGAGTTGTACGCGATTGGCGTGTCCTGTGTGCCGGTGAGCGTGAAGTCCAGAATGGTCAGGAAGCCGTTCAGGAACAGCGACTTGGCCGCGATGGTGGCGACAGCCTGTCGCTCGCGACCGGACTTGTCATGCCCCACCGACTGGACCCGATAGCGCGTGGTCTGGCCCGCCGGATCTGCCGTCGCCGTGATGGTGTACGCGCTCCCGTCCACGTTGACACTTTCGGTGAAGCCGGTGAGCTTCGTGCCGGAGACGGTAGGGATGTAACACGGCGGCGCGGCCAGGGTACAGCCGGTCGGCGACGCCACTCCGGGAAGAGCCGCCGATGCGTTCCCCATCAGTCCGCCGGAGCGGTCGAACCGGTACAGCGCGTGGTCGATTCCGCCGTTGGCCCGCTGGAACGCCGCCGTTCGGTCCTGGTCGACGCGGCTGGCGCGCAGGTTCCCTTGCACGGATCCAAACAGGGTGGCGACTGCGACCGAGAGAATGACGATGATGATGACGACGATGATCACGCTGCCCCGTTCGTCGCCGTAAGGGCTCCGCCGCGTCGCGAAGAGTCGAGAGAGTCTGGTCATGTGCATGCCACCTCGTTGAAGTTTCGTAGGGTCACCGTGGTCGTCAGATCGGCGGGATTCGGGTTGCCCGGAGCGGTGATCATCCGCAGGTGGATCCGTACTGCTCGAGTGCAGTCGCGGAACCGCGTCGCGGCCTCAGCAGCCGCGCCACTCGTAGCGATGACGGTGCCGTCAGCTCTTAGGTAGGTGAACACCGGCTCGGAGGGGCCGTTGACGATCGCGAACTGTCGCTGCTCGACGGGCAGGACGCTGGTGGTGGACGGAGCGACCAAAGCTACGTACGCGCCGCCGCCCTTTGCGACTTCGAGGCGGTTGCCGTTCACGCGATAGACGATCTGGCGGAGGTGCCGGGTGCTGCACGTGCCGCCCACCGGGGTGCAAAAGATCTCGAAGGAGATCTGACTGTCATACGTGCTGACCGGCGCTTCCGGGCACGGAGGGGCAGTGCAGGGCTGTGGGTCCGTCTGCACGTCGATGGGATTGGAGGCCCGGATGTCGCGTGCCATCGCCTCGATTACGTCTCTCAACTTGGTGTCGGCGAAGCTCCGCTCCTCGGTGGAACGGGTGGCGTCGTTGATGCTGAACAGGCCGGCGATGGCCAGGGACATGACAACGCTCAACAGCGCCATGACTATCAGCAGCTCCAGGACCGTGAACCCGGCGTCGTCGCTCAGGCGTGGCGCCGCCAGACGGTCCCCTCTAGAAGACACGGAACGAGATGGTCAGATTGACCGGAGTCGCGGGGGCCGGCGCGGTCGCGGTGAAGGTGGCGCTCTGAGTGTTCCCCAAGGTGTACTTCGAGTTGTCGCTCGTCGTTAACGCCCAGGTCTTGGTCGCGGCAGTGGAGCTGGCCAGCACGAGGGTCACCGCGAAAGTGCCGGTCTGGGTCGGAATGCGACCGGTCACTCCGGTGCACACGCTGCTCGTACTGGCGCTGAAGACGAACTGACTGTTCACAGGTCGGTTGCTGTTGTTCCGGGTGTCGATCTCGTTGTTGACCGTGTTGGTGCCCGGGTTCTTGAAGGAGGCGGTGGTGAGCCGACAACTGGACGACGTCACGTTGACGACCTGCGATGCAGACGATGAGTAACCGGCAGGGTCCACGACGGTGAGCGTGATGGTGAACGTTCCGAAATCCGGGTACGAGTGGCCCGCGGAGACCCCAGCTCCGACGGTCGACGCGTCACCCCAGTTCCACTGGAATGTCAGTGGGTCGCCATTAATGTCGGTGGTGGCGGCGGCGTCGACATTCACGCTGAGCGGACCCGGGCCGAGGATAGGGGTCGCGGTGAACGCGGCGACGGGCGCGACATTGCCCGGAGGCGCGGGGATCCCAGGGGCGGTCCCCACCAGCACGTTCTGCGTAGCGGGGCTCGACGCTTGGCCGTCGCTGTTGGTGACCACCAGAGAGACGGTCTTGCGTCCCACCGTGGCGTAGGTGTGCGTCGGGCTCACGTCTGTCGAGGTTTCCCCGTCGCCGAAGTCCCACGCGTACACCAAGGAAAGTCCTTCGGGGTCGGTGGCCGTCGCGGTAAATGCGAAGGAGGTCGTGGTGCGGAAACCGGAGGTGGGGCTGGGGGTAAACGTCGCCGTCGGCGGCGAGCCGGGCAGTCGGCCCAGGTTGCCCGGATAGAAGAGCGTGCTGTACTCCACTTCTCGCGGAGTGCCGCCGGCGTCGTTCCACTCGATGCGAATGTCGATTCGTTTGAATCGCTGGGTTGTCCCGGCCGCCGGGTCTGTCCACGTCACCCAACGCCGGATGGTGTACGGCGTGGGTCGATTCGAGGAGGAGCTCGAGGTCACGACTTCGACTGCCGGAGGCGTGCTGGCTGTCGGTGGATTGATCACCACGGCGTCTCTGCCGCGGAACTTGTTCACCCCGGCGACGGGCGGGTACGCCGCGTTGAGGTTGGGGTCGGGATCCGGAGCCGTGCCATCGGCCGTTCCGCCATTGACCCCCGCCGTCGCGTAGTCGAGAGCCCGGACCTTCTCCGCCTCGGCGTTGGCCAGTTCGAGCATGGAGGTCTTGTTGCGCGCCGCCTGCATCACGCTCATGCCCCCAAAAAGGCCATAGGCGATGGCGATCATCGTGACGGCCAAAATGCTGATGGCCACCATCATCTCGATGAGGGTGAAGCCGTCTTCGCTGTGACGAAGGTCACCTGCGGTGCGGGCGCGCAGACGTCGCAGACCAGACCTCACTCGTCTCATATCGTCACCCAGCCACACGTCCTTGAGGGTACCTACCCCCTACTTCAGGGTTTCCTCACCCCGACAGAGCCGGAATTGCTCGTCTCCGAATATGAATCGGCCGCACTCGCTGGCCTCGTCGATCGACAGAACCCGGTAGTTCTCGGCGAAGACGTCGCCTTCGCCAACTGTGTACACCGTGTCGTTCACCCTCACTTGGGCCACGACGCGGCCCTGCCGGCGCAACACATCGAGCAGCGCGACCCGCTCCTGGCGCCTCGGCTCGTTCGCCTGGCCGCCCGAGGATCCGCCCGCCTGCGTCGTGGTGGTCCCGCCTGATCCGGATCCCGATCCCGATCCCGACCCGCCGCGAATCGTGGTCGGCGTCGTACCGCCAGAGGTCCCGCCGCCAGAGGTCCCGCCGCCCGAGGTCCCGCCGCCGCTACCGCCCCCGCCCAGCGTGGTTTGTGTAGTGCCGCCGGACACTCCGCCACCGGAGCCCCCACCGGCGCCCCCACCGGCACTCCCCCCGCCGGACCCCGGAGGGTTGATCAGAGGCGTGAACGGGTTCTTGGTGGAAAAGACCTCGAAGCTCTCGTCGGGGCGCCCGGCCCCGCCGTCCAGGCTGAGCTCAGCGGTGGTGGAGGTCGTGGAGGTTGCCGGCGCGGCCGTTTCATCCGGGACCTCCTCCTCTCCTCCGCCCAAGAGGATCCGCGAGGCAAGGAACAGAAGTAGAAGGACCGAGAGCACTACTGCGCCGAGAGTCAAGGCGCGGCGGTTCGGGTCCTCCGGAAGCGCGAACCGTCCACGGCCCGCCTCCCCCGGAACCTCGAGGACCGGCTCGCCGGGCGTCACAGGTGCAGTCACTGCGACACCGCCGTCGTCGTCGGCGCGGGTGCCTCCCCGCCAGCCGGCGGCGGGGAGCCCGCAACAGTCGTCGTGGTTGCCCCGGGCGCGACGGTCGTGGTCGTGGTCGGGTCGATGCCGGTCGCGGTCGTGAACATGCGCGTGCCCAGGCTCGCCGACAACCGACCGGCCTCGCCGGGCGTCAGGTTGACCGAATCGATGACAACCAACCGAGGCATGTCCGTCAGCCGGTTCATGAAGTCCAGCACCTGGAAGTACCCGCCTGATATCGAAAAGGAGAGGGTGATCACAGACAGACCTCCGCTTTCGGACGCGGCCGGCGGCTCCTGCGAGATCGTCATGAAGTCGATACCCGATGCGCCCGCGGCGGCGTTCACGTCGAGGATGAACTGACCGAGAGCGGGGTCGTCAGGCGCGGCTGCCTGCAGTTCCGCCCGTCGGGCCTGCTTGAGAGGCTCATCACGCTGAGCCTCCTGAAGCCGCTGAATCTCCGCCTCGAGCGAGGAGGCCTGGGTCTCCGCGGCTGCAGTGCGGTCCTGCGCCGCCTTGATCTCCGCCTGGCGCGGGCTCCACAGAAGGAAGTACCACAGCAGCAACAGGACCACCGACCCCACGGCCCCAAAGATGAGCGCGCGCCGGTTCATGGGTTGCGCTCCGGCGCAAACTCAGCGGCGCGGCCCGATTCGGCCACCGGAGTCAGCGAGGCGCTCGACGTAAAGGTCACCGTCGAAGGCGGACCCTCGTTCTTGTTCGAGGCGGGGACCCATAGCGTCGACAGCGAAGGCATGCCGCTCATTCGCATGATCCATCTGGCCGTCGAGGTGTGGTCGAAGCCCATCAGGCTGAAGTTCACTGCTCCGGCACTGCCGGAGAAGCCGGTGAGCCAGACGTCGCCCGGCATCACGGTGGCCACTTCTTGAATGAAGCGCGTCCACGCAATGTCGCCGGCCAGAGCGGCCTGGATGGCCGTCGACCGCTGCGCGAGCTCGTCGTCGAGCGCGGTGATGTCCCGAAGCGCCGCCGCCTGCTGCTCCAGTTGTTGGGCACGAGCCTCTGCCTGGTCGGCCTTCTTCCTCTCGTCCGCCAAGCGCGACCCGGCCAGGACCCACAGCAGAAGCAGGAGAACGGCCAGGGCACCGACGGCACTGCTGACGAGCACGGCCTGGCGGTGCTGTTCGCGCCGGAGCGTGACTTCACGCGGCAGGAGTGAGATCCGGCGCTCGCCCTTGGCCAGGGGTGTTCCCGCGAGCGCCAGCCCGATGGCGGCGGTGAGAAGCGGTTCCGCCTCGGCCAGCCGCGACGGATCGATTCCGACGTCGCCGACTTCCACCGCCGATAGCGGACGCCCCATCTCGACCGGGATGAACATGTTCTGCTGGAGTCGGTCCAGTAGGCCCGCGGTCCGCGAGGCGCCACCCGTGAGCAGCACGCGCCGGAGCGGCGGAGCGTCGGCCTGGCCGGAGTAGAACTCGAGAGAGTTCCTGATCTCGTCGGCCATATCGGCCACTCGCGACGCGACGATGCGGGCTGCCGCCGCCTCCTCGACAGACTCTGTACCGGTGCCGCTGGGCCCTCGACCCACCCGACGCTTCAAATCCTCGGCTGCGTCGAGATCCACGCCGAGTTCCCGCGAGATGGCCTCGGTGATCTGGTCACCGCCGGTTTGCTGAATCCGGGCAAAGGTCGGCACGCCGGACTGGTGGGCGACCATCGTCGTTATGCCACCGCCGAGGCTGACGATTGCGTCAGCCGCTCCATCCCCGAGCGCCGTGTCGACCGCGGTTGGTGCCAGAGCGCGCACGAGGGCGAATGGGATGGGGTCTACCGCCTGTGCCTCGAGGCCCCCGCGCTCAGCTGCGACGAGGAAGTCTCTGACCATGTCCCGCTGAGCAGCTGCCAGGAGGATCCGCATCCTCGGGTCGCCGTCGGGGCTTACGAAGTCGTCGAGAATCTGGAAGTCCAGAAGCGCGTCTTCTATGGGGATCGGGATTAGCTCCTCAGCCTCGAACTGGATGGCCTGCGTGAGGTCGGCGGGCGACATCCGCGCCATCTCGGCCGGCCGGACGATCACACCCTGGTTGGCGACGCCGATGACGACCGACTTGGTGCGGAAGCCGCCCTCGCGCCAGAGGCGCCGGATCGCCGCCCCCACCGCTTCGGCGTCGGCCACCATGCCCTCGGACACGGCACCTGCAGGCAGCGCCACTTGACCGAATCGGGTCAGTTTGGGTACGCCCGAACCCGTCTCTATCTCCGCCGCACGCACTCCGAACGTCCCGATGTCGAGACCGGTAACCCGTGCCATCAGCCGTTCCCCGTCGCCGCGGTTGCGGCGCGTCCGAGGTACGCGTCGACCGCGTTCTCCCAGATCCGGTATCCACGGCCCACCCGGGTGGATGGGAGCGCGCCGGTACGAATGAGTCGGTAAACCGTCATATTCGAGACGCGCAGCGCCGTCGCCACTTCAGCCACGGTGAGCAGTCGCTGGTCGGTCTGCACCCTCTCCCTCGGTACTACAGCTCTGGCGGGTTGCCCCGCGATGGGTCTCCCAACCCGGCCCGTCGTCACTCTAAAGCACTCTAGTCACAGGCGCAACAACCTCAACAATAAAAACAGCAGCCCCTCTGGTGCTCAGTGATGTCTAGGCGGTACTGAGGTACCAATCGAGGATGGGCGCGCCCAGCAGGATCGCGATGACCGTTCCCAATGCCAGGAACGGTGCAAAGGGCAACGCCGATTTGCGCGACCTGCCAGCCAGGAGGGCCCCGATCCCGGCAACACCGCCGGTGACGAAGCCGGAGAACAGCCCGAGCCCCACGTAGGCCAACCCGAGCCAGCCGAGGAAGAGCCCCAACAGCGCGGCCAGGCGAACGTCGCCGAAACCCATGCCGCGCGGGGAGATGAAGTGGATGACGAACAACCCGCCGAATGCCAGTGTCGAGCCGGCGGCCATCGTCACCAGTCGTTTCGGTTCACCGTCGAACACCGCCGCGGCGGCCAATAGAACCGCTCCCGCGCCGAACCCTGTCCACACGATCTTCTTGGGTACCAAACGGTGCTCGAGATCTGTGGCCGTCACCGCTACGAGGACCGCCGCCAGCAGGAGATATGCGGGGAGGGGGGCGACTACTCCGAACCGCAAAGTGAAGAGAACGAAGAGCAACGAAGTGCCCATCTCGGTTGCGGGATACCGAATTGGAATGGGCTCAGCGCAACTTCGGCACTTGCCGCGGAGCATGACCCACGAGATGACTGGAACGTTGTCGCGCGGCGATATCTCGTTGCGGCATCGGGGGCATCGACTACGCGGCCGGACGACGGACTCCCCCCGGGGCACCCGGTGCGAGACCACATTGATGAAGGACCCAACCACCAGACCTAGCAACGCGGCGGGCACCAGGACAGCGGCGATCAGCATCGGCTGCGAGGGTACGACCGCGGCGGCCGTAGGGTGACGACCGTGCCTGCGAGTCTGGTCGATCCAGAGATCGCGCTTGATTCGCGAACTGACGAGGGTGGGGCGCCGCCCCCAGTTAGCGACACGGACTCAGGTCTTTCCTTCTCCGGCGCGCCACGCACGCCCCTCGGACTCTTTGCAGCTCTTATCGCGCTCACCTTGCCCTTGGCGTTCTCCCCCGCGTTGGACGCATCGGTTTGGGCACCAAAGGCAGCCCTCGGTCTCCTCATCGCTGGAGTTGGAGTACCGATGTTGCTGCGGGAGCGCTCCTTGGCCGGACTGGCCGCCGCAACCTTCCTGGCGCTGGCCTGTGGTTCGACGGCGATCTCAGATTCGCCGGGCATGTCCCTCGGAGGGCTGTGGAACTGGGGCACCGGCCTGGCACTGACCGCAGCGGCGGTCGGCGCGTGGGGCATCGGCAGATCGCTGAACGGATCGGATCGGCGGCTTCTCGAGATTGCGCTGACAGCATCCACGGCCTTCGTGGCGGTTGTAGCGATCATCCAGTCGCAAGTGGACCTGTCCGCGTTCGGGGTGATACCGGCGTTCGGGAGGCCCACCGCCCTGCAAGGCAACCCGGTCTACCTCGGTGGGATTGTTCTCATCGGCATTGCGATCGGAGCGCGACGCGCCGCGGAGGGAGGCCGGCGTTGGTTGGGGTTGGTATTTGTCTGCTCCGTTGCCGGTTCGGTCGCCCTCGGTCGCGTGACGCTCGCTGTCGCGCTCGTCGTCGCAGTGCTGCAAATCCGGGTCAGCTGGCGCAAGGCGCTAGCGGTTCTGGCGACCGTTGCCCTCGGGTGGGCCGCGGGCGCGGGGCTTGTAGCGAGGAGCACCCTTCCCGGGAGCGCCGGTGATCGCATCGAGGGGTCCGCGTCAGCGGTCGCGATCGAGAGCTACACGGTGCGACAAGGCCTTGGACCGAGGATGGACACGTGGTTGTCAGCCCGCCACGCAGTTCGGGATCACCCTCTATTGGGCGCGGGCCCGGGCCGCTTCTGGGCGGCAACGATCGGCCACAGGCCGCTTTCGGTAACGAGGTACAGCCCGAGCATCTACTACGCGGACCCGCACAACTTCGTGGTCGAGTACACCGTGACCACAGGGTTGCTGGGAGTACTCGCCCTCGCGACCTGGCTTCTGTTGGCGGCCCGCAAGGCTTCCGGTCCGCTGGCGCTCGTCGCCTTCGCCCTGGGCGCGGTGCACTTGATTCAACCCCAGAACGCGGCGGTCACCCCGCTGGCGCTGCTGTGTCTCGGCGCCGCCGGAGCCCGCGCGCGGGTGATTCCGCCGGCGCTGGGTCGAATCTCGAACTGGGGGGCCGCCGTTGGTCTGGCCGCGGCGACGGCCCTGGCCGGAGCCTTCATCGTCGGCCAGTTGGCGCTGCGGCAGGCATACCTCGACTTCGGCGTTGCTCAGGCGGACCGCGCCTACCGGTTCCTCCCGATATGGCCTGAGGTCGCCGAGCGTCGGGCGATCGTGGCCGCGGGCGACTTGACTTTCGGGGCCACCCCGAATTGGGCGGCTGCTCGTCCGTTCTACCGGGAGGCGACGAGGCGTGATCCGCGTGATCCGCGGGTCTGGATCAACTTGGGCGACTTCGAGCAGGCACGGCAGCAGGCGGACGCCGCGGAAAGGGCCTACGAGCAAGCGCTGCAAATCGAGCCGAACTCATTGAAGGCCTTCCACGGTCTGTGGGCGGTCGCGCACTTCCGAGGTGACGCGAAAATGACCGCCTACTGGAAGGCCAAGGTCGAGTCGATCACCAATCCCTGACGCGACGCGTCGGTAGTAGGGGGCTCGCTTTCCGTGAGCGCTACCAGCCGTTTTCGACGTCGTCGCAGGCGGCGAAGTCCGCGAAAGCGATACCCGCGGTGCTCACCATGCGGAACGTGTTCCCGCTCTTGTCGGCCGCAAGACAGAAGTGCTTGCCGGACGTGCTCTGCCGCTGGAGAAGAAGCTGGTCGCAGGCGGCACCGGAGCTGCTGGCGACTTCGACGGAGATACCCGTCTCGAGCGCCGCGGTGCCGGCCACGTAGGTCAGCGACGCGTTCTCCGACTCCAGCGCTGTCGCGAACGCCGCCGAGGTGCAAACCGGGGCCGTCCTCGGGCCGGTGCGCCACGCACCTTCGAAGTCGGTGGCAATGGACTTGGCTGCGGTGAAGGCGTTACGCAGCCCGGCCTGGGCGGACCGGTCGCGAGCTCGGTCTTGTGCGCCCATGAAAGTAGGTATGGCAACGGCGATGAGGATGGCGATGATCAGGACCACCACCATCAGTTCGATCAGGGTGAAGCCGTGTTCGTCCTTCTTCCGATGCCGGTAGGCCCTTAGCATCGCTTCTCCCCCCAAGACGCCCCGAAGGCGTGCAGTCAAAACAACAGGAGGGGGCCCTGAGGCCCCCTCCTGCCGCAACTCTGGTTTGTGGTCCTACCAGCCGTTTTCGGTGTCGTCGCAGGCGGCGAAGTCCGCGAACGCGGTACCCGCGGTGCTCACCATCCGGAACGTGTTGCCGTTCTTGTTGGCGGCCAGGCAGTAGTGCTTACCGGACGTGCTCTTGCGCTGCAGCACGAGCTGGTCGCACAAGGTGCCGGAGCTGCTGGCCACTTCGACGGAGATTCCCGTCTCGAGTGCCGCGGTGCCGGCCACGTAG
>DATLBX010000040.1:0-3156 GCA_035526705.1 Acidimicrobiales bacterium
GAACAGCGTGGCGAGGGCCGGCGTGTTGACCGTCTGGCCTTTTTCAGAGTTTTCCGCCGCTTGCACGAGGTCGAGTGACGCGGGCACCCAGCGGTCTTCCGCGCCGACGAGGCGGCGAGCCCGGTCGAGCGCGGCGGGCGAGAGCAGCGCGATCCAGAGCCCACCGTCGGCCGCGAAGACCTTCTGAGGCGCGAAGTAGTACGCATCTACTTGCGCCCCGACCAAGTCGACTTCCATCCCACCCGCGGCCGACGTCGCGTCGACCAGGACCAGCGACCCAGCGTCTGCTTTCCCGGGCTTGATCAACGGGGCCGACACGCCGGTGGAGGTCTCGTTGTGAGTCAGGCAGTAGGTGTCGATGTCGCGGATGGACAGGACGTCCGGGCGCGTTCCGGGTGGCGACTCCATCACCGAGGGCTTTTGTAGATGCGGCGCTGCCCCGACTACTGCGGCGAACCGGGCGGAAAACTCGCCGAAAGCCAGGTGCAGCGACTGTCGCTCGATGAGGCAGGCCGCGGCCGTGTCCCAGAAGGTCGTGGTCCCGCCGTTACCGAGCACGACCTGCCAGTCGTCGGGAAGGGAAAACAAGGTGCGTAGCCCGGTCTGGATCCTCCCTACAACTGACTTGACCCCGTCTCGTCGGTGGCTCGTGCCGAGATAACCGTCGGCCGCATCCGCCAACGCCCGTGCCGACTCGGGACGGACCCGGGACGGCCCCGAACCGAATCTCCCGTCGCTCGGCAGCAGCTCCCGCGGGATCTCGATCATGTGGGCGTACTTGGGCAGGCAGGGGCGGTCCGAGTACGCCCGCTGGGAGTTGACACGGCGAAACCTTGTCAGGTCGCGGCCAGGCGCTATGCCACTATCGGCCGATGGGCCGCGTCTCGCTTCGACTGGCGGCCGTCTCCGAGTCGGCGACGCTTGCGGTGGACGCCAAGGCCAAGGCGATGGCCGCCACGGGGGAACGGGTAGTGAGCTTCGGAGCGGGCGAGCCCGACTTTCCGACGCCGGCCCACATCGTGGAGGCGGCGATCGAGGCCTGCCGCGACCCCAAGTCGCACAAGTACAGCCCGACGCCGGGGCTGCCGGAGCTGCGGGAGGCGGTCGCCCAACGGACCCTCACCGACACCGGACTGGAGGCCACTGCGGCTCAGGTGCTGGTGACGAACGGAGCGAAACAGGCCGTCTACAACACGTTCGCCGCGCTATGCGACCCCGGCGACGAGGTACTCGTCCCGGCGCCCTACTGGACGACCTATCCGGAATGCATCGCGTTGGGCGGCGGTGTCCCCGTCGCCGTCGAGACAATGGAGTCCAACGGGTTCAAAGTCACCGTCGAGGAGCTCGAAGCCGCGAGGACGCCCAGGACCAAGGCCTTCCTTTTCGTGTCCCCCTCGAACCCCACCGGCTCGGTCCATTCGCGTGAGGAAATCCGCGCCATCGGCGAGTGGGCCGCGGAGCACAGCCTCTGGGCCGTCACGGACGAGATCTACCAGCACCTTGTATATGAGGACGCCGAGCACCACTCCCTGCCCGTAGTCGTTCCGGACATGGTCGATCGCACCGTGGTCCTCGGGGGGGTGTCCAAGAGCTACGCCATGACTGGTTGGCGCGTCGGGTGGATGATCGGGCCGGCGGACCTCATCAAGAGCGCGGTCAACTACCAGTCGCACACCACCTCGAACGTGTCGAACGTTTCGCAGCGTGCCGCGCTCGCCGCAGTGACCGGCGATCAGGGCTGTGTCGCCGAGATGAAGTCGACCTTCGAACGGAGGCGCAAGCGCGCCGTCGAAATGCTGACCGGCATTCCAGGCGTGCAGTGTGCCGTGCCGCGAGGCGCCTTCTACGTCTATCCCAACCTCACCGCGCATGTGGGCCGTGATATCCGCGGCCGCACCGCGAAGAACACTCTGGAGCTGGCCGAGTTGGTTCTCGACGAGATCAAGGTCGCGGTGGTGCCGGGCGAGGCTTTTGGCACGCCGGGCTATGCGCGACTGTCCTATGCGCTCGGCGACGACGACCTCGGGGAAGGCTTGACGAAGCTCGGCGACCTCCTGTCGGAGGGCTTCTGATGGCGCGGGTATTGGTGAGCGAAAAGCTGGCGGAGAGCGGGCTCGACGCGCTGCGCGACGCGGGTCATGAGGTCGACGTGCGACTCGGGCTTTCACCAGCCGATCTACTCGATGTCATCCCAGGAGCGGCTGCCCTGATTGTTCGTTCCGCGACGAAGGTCAATGCGGACGTCCTGGCCGCCGGTACGGATTTGGTGGTCGTCGGGCGCGCCGGTGTCGGAGTCGACAACGTCGATGTCGAAGCCGCGACCAAGCGCGGCGTCATGGTCGTCAACGCGCCGGTTGCCAACATTCTCTCGAACGCGGAGCACACGATGGCGCTGCTCTTGTCGCAGGCGCGAAACATTTCGCGGGCAGATTCCGCGCTTCGCTCCGGGCGCTGGGAGCGCTCGAAGTGGGAGGGCGTGGAGCTGTACGGCAAGACCCTCGCCATCCTCGGCCTCGGCAACGTGGGCCGTCTGGTGGCGCAGCGCGCGTCGGCGTTCGGCATGCGCGTGACTGCGTGGGATCCGTTCGTCGCGCCCGACCGCGGTCGGCAGCTCGGTGTCGAACTGGGGGCTCTGGACGACGTGGTCGCCGCGGCCGACTTCATCGCGGTTTGCCTGGCCAAGACGCCCGAGACGGTCGGCATCGTCGGCAAGGACCTGCTGGCCAGGACCAAGCCCGGCGTGCGCATCGTGAACTCGGCTCGCGGCGGACTTGTCGACGAGGAGGCGCTCAATGAAGCCCTGCTCTCGGGTCAGGTCGGCGGCGCCGCGCTGGATGTTTTCGTAAACGAGCCGGGCGAGGGGGCTGAGGTCCACTCACCGCTGTTCGAGCACGACTCGGTAGTCGTGACTCCGCACCTCGGCGCGTCCACCCGGGAAGCCCAGGACAAGGCAGGCGTGACCATCGCGCAGCAGGTCGTCCTGGCGTTGGCGGGAGACTTCGTTCCCTTTGCCGTCAATATCGCCGCCGCCGAGGCGTCCGAGACGGTCCGGCCTTTCCTTCCGCTGGCCGAGCAGCTGGGCAGGGTGTTCGGGTCGTTGTCGGGCTCGCTGCCGGATCAGGTAGAGATCGAGTACCAGGGCGGCCTCGCCGCGGA
>DATLBX010000041.1:0-18752 GCA_035526705.1 Acidimicrobiales bacterium
GCGCCTCGGGGGCCCGCATTCGTCTGATCCCCGACGGCGACGTGGCCGGCGCCATCTCCACCGCCTGGCCCCAGGCCGGCGCCGACATCCTCTTCGGCATCGGCGGCACGCCCGAGGGCGTGATCGCCGCCGCGGCACTCAAGTGCATGGGCGGCGAACTTCAGGGGCGACTCTGGCCCCGCGACGACGAGGAACGCAGCGCGGCCACCGACGCGGGCTATGACCTCGACGCAACCCTCACCACCGACGACCTGGTCCGCGGCGACAACTGCTTCTTCGCCGCCACCGGCATCACCGACGGCGAGCTCCTCAAAGGCGTCCACTACGACTCCCAAGGTGCGACCACCCAGTCCCTCGTCATGCGCTCCCGTTCGGGCACCGTCCGCACGATCGACGCCCGGCACCATCTGGACAAACTGCGCGACTTCGCCTCCGTCGACTTCGACTGAACTAAATGCCTCCGGCTGGGCGGCCGCGCCGGGAGGATCTGAGGACCTCCACACGTAATATCCAGGCATGCGTCGTCTTTCCGGGGGATTGTTCGCGGCCGTAGCCGTGCTCGTAGGCATGGTGGTGGCGGTACCGCCGGCCGTACGTTCGAGCGCTCCGCCGATCACGGTCCTCGTGCACGGCGCCGGCGGCTCCATCGCCGCAGCGGTCGGAGCCCTGGAGGCCCACGACCTTCCCCTGATCCACCCGATGGGAGCCATCGGCGTCGCGGTCACCAACGGCCAGCCTGCGGTGCTGCGCCAACTCTCGACAGACAGCCGCGTCGAGCGGGTCGAGCCTGCGCCGCCGCCGATGAAGTTCCTACTCGACACCTCGCGGCGATCGATCCGCTTGGACGACGCGGCAACCATCACGACGACCGGGCCAAAGGGGACCCCAGTCCCCTTCGACGGCACCGGAATCAGCATCGCGATCATCGATATGGGCATCGACGCAACGCACCCCATGTTCCAACTCCCCGACGGCACGTCGTCCGTGGTGCGCAACCTGGAGATGGCCTGCGTGGACCGCCTCCCCACGGGTGAGCTCCCCACCTGTAATAGGGCAGGTCTCGAGAACGATCAGCTCTTCGTCGACGCGCCGCCTACGAACGACACCGACGGCCCGGCCGGCGGCCACGGCACGCACGTGGCGAGCACCGCTGCCGGGCAGCGGGTGACCACCGCAGATGGACGAACTCTGCAGGGGGTCGCCCCCGGAGCGCGTTTGGTCGGCCTCGGCACCACTTCGGAAGCCGGCTACACCTGGGCCGGAATCGCCGCCCTCAACTGGGTCGTCGAGCATCACAAGGCGCCGTGCGGAGCAGGTGTACCGGCGACGGTCTGCCCTCCGATCAAAGTCGTAAACAACTCGTGGCGCTACTACGGCGAGCCGTACGACCCCGAGTCCGCGTTGAACAGGGCGGCCAAGGCCGTAGTGGACGCCGGGATCACTATCGCCTGGGCAGCTGGCAACGAAGGCGAGACGCCGGATAAGGCGACGACCCATGGCGCCGTGCATGCTCCGGTGGAGGGAATCATCTCGGTCGCCTCCTACAACGACGGCGACCACGGCGGCCGCGACGGGTACCTGTCCGCCTTTTCGTCGCGCGGGCTGCAGGGCGAATACCGGACCTATCCGGACATCTCCGCGCCGGGCGACCACATATCGGCTGCCTGCCGGCCATACATGACCGTCTGCTCCGGGGGCGCCGACACCCGTGACCCCAACTACAACACCATCTCCGGAACCTCGATGGCGGCCCCCCACGTGGCGGGGGCCGCCGCAGTGCTGCTGCAGGCCAACCCGGCCCTCAGGCCCGCCGAGGTGGAGCGGATCGTGGAGGCCAGCGCCTACAAGTTCCGCAGCCGAGGCAAGTACGAGCCCGACCCCGCTCACCCCGGCACGACCACCTCCTACGACAAGGGTCACGGACTGCTCGATGTCGCGGCGGCCGTGGCCATGGCCACCGGCAGGCCGACTCCGCCGGTGCGTACCTACCCGGACGCGTACAAGCCCCCGGCTCCGAGTGGCGACGCCGCCATCGGCCAGGACTTCGACTGGACCGGTGGACCGCTGATCGGCCCGAGCCCGAGTTGCGGGACGGGACCGACTGGCCTCGACTGTGAGAGGACCGGGATTCGCCTGAAGGTCCCGGACGGCGGGGCGGACGTGACGGTAACGGTCAATCCGGTTGGGACGGAGATCGGCTTTCAGCTCATCGGCCCTGATGGCTCCGTGGCCGCCGAACACAACTACACCTGCTGCACGATCGGCGAAACGAAGATCGACGCCACCGTCTTCGCCGACGGCGTCTACACGGTTGCCGTCTGGTCCGTCTGGGGAGCCACCGCGACCTACGACGCCAACCTCAGCCTTACCGAGGTCGTCGAGTACTGACCTACTAGCTGGGGCTCGGGGCGCCTTCGATGTCGGCGGCGTCGCTCAGTATCGACACCTTGTCGTCGCGCACTTCGACGAACCCGCCGCCGATGGTGACGGTGATGTCCTCACCCGTCACGGGCTTCACCTTCACGACTCCGGGTTCGAGCGCGCCGAGGAATGGGGCGTGGCCGGTCAGGAAGGCGACTTCGCCCTCCGGCGTACGGCACACGACCATCTCGGCCTCCCCCGAGTAGAGAATCCTCTCGGGGGAGACGAGCTCGACCTGCAGCGCCACTAGCTCTAGCTCCGAGCCAGTTCGGCGGCCTTGGCGCGGGCGCTGTCCGCGTTGCCGACGTTGAAGAAAGCCTGCTCGGGCAGGTCGTCCAGGTCGCCCCGGACCAGCTGCTCGAAGCTGTCCACCGTCTCCTCGATCGGCACGTAGATGCCCTCGAGCCCGGTGAAGGCCTTACCCACGAAGAAGGGCTGCGAGAAGAAGCGCTGGATCTTCCGGGCCCGGTTGACCGCGATCTTGTCCTCTTCGGAAAGTTCGTCCATGCCGAGGATGGCGATGATGTCCTGCAGCTCCTTGTAGCGCTGCAGGATCCTCTTGACCTCCTGCGCGACGTTGTAGTGGCGCTCGCCAACGACTTCGGGGGTGAGGATGTTGGAGGTGGACTCGAGCGGGTCGACCGCGGGGTAGATGCCCAGGGCGACGATGTCACGGCTCAGGTTGGTCGTGGCGTCGAAGTGGGTGAAGGCGGTGAACGGCGCCGGGTCGGTGTAGTCGTCCGCCGGCACGTAAACGGCCTGCAGCGAGGTGATCGAGCGACCCTTGGTCGACGTGATGCGCTCCTGCAGCTTGCCCATCTCGTCGGCCAGCGTGGGCTGGTAACCGACGGCCGACGGCATGCGGCCCAGCAGGGTCGACACCTCCGCGCCGGCCTGCGTGAAGCGGAAGATGTTGTCGACGAACAACAGCACGTCCTGCTGCTGCACGTCACGGAAGTACTCCGCGACGGTCAGCGCAGAAAGGCCGACGCGCAGGCGCACGCCCGGCGGCTCGTCCATCTGGCCGTACACGAGCGCGGCCTTGTCGATGACACCGGTCTCCTGCATTTCCAGCCAAAGGTCCGTGCCCTCACGGGTGCGCTCCCCCACCCCGGCGAACACCGACACACCGCCGTGCTGCGTGGCGACCCGGTTGATCATCTCCATGATGACGATGGTCTTGCCGACGCCGGCTCCACCGAACAGGCCGATCTTGCCGCCCTGCGGGTAGGGCTCGATGAGGTCGATGACCTTGATGCCTGTCTCGAACATCTGCTGCGAGGACTCGAGCTCGTCGAACGGGGGCGGATCGCGGTGGATCTCCCAGCGGTCCTCGATGCCCTCGACGTGGTCGACGTCGAGCGGCTCGCCGATGACGTTGAACACGTGACCGAGCACGCCGGGCCCGACCGGCATCGTGATGCCCTTGCCGGTGTTGCGAACCGGCGTGCCGCGCTTGAGACCGTCGGTCGGCTTGAGGCAGATGGCCCGAACGCGGGAGTCGCCGATTTGCTGTGCGACCTCGGCCGTGACGGTGAGGTTCGTGCCTTCCAGGTCGATGTCGAACTCGAGCGCGGTGTTGATCTCGGGAAGTGCGTCGGGCGGGAATTCCACGTCCACGACGGGCCCGGAGATGGCGACGATTCGCCCTTCCTTGCGCGACGCCGCAGCGGCGTTGGGGGCTTCGGCCGTCATCGTCATTACTAGTTGCTCCTTCTTCTGAGGTTGTCTGCGGTCGTGTCGGAGAACAAGTCGGTGTTCGACATGCGGTCGGAGAGGAGATCCCCCCCGCTGGACTGCGCCTGACGCATGGCCTCGGCGCCGCCGACGATCTCCATGATCTCGGTGGTGATGGCTTCCTGGCGGGCCCGGTTCATCACGCGGGTGAGGCGGACGGCCAGGTCGTCGGCGTTGTCGGTGGCGGACTTCATCGCCCGCTGTCGCGCCGCGTGCTCGGACGCGGCCGCGTCGAGCATGGCGGCGTAGATGCGCGACTCGACGTAGCGCGGCAGCAGCTGGTCCAGAATGCCGCCCGGGTCGGGCTCGAACTCGTACGCGGCCTGCGGCCCGTGGTCTTCCGCGGTCTCGGTGATGGCGCCGACCTCGACGGGCAGGAGTTGGCGGACAACGGGGCGCTGCGTGCCGACAGAGAGGAACTGCGTGTAGGCCAGGTCGACCCGGTCCAGCTGGCCACTGTCGTATGCAGCCATGACCGCCTGCGCCACCTCTTTGGCATGCGCGTATGCGGGGCGGTCGCTCATTCCCACGAAGGTCTCGGCGACCTCGTAACGGCGGAAACGAAAGTAGCTGTCGGCCTTCCGGCCTACGGCGAACAGCGAGTACGAGCCGGAGGTGGGCATCCCGCCGCCGTCGCGCAAGGCGCGCTCACCGGCGCGGATGACGTTGGTGTTGTAGGCGCCCGCGAGGCCGCGGTCGGACGCGACGACCACCAAGCCGCGGCGGCCACTCTGGGTTTCGGGTCCGGCCAGGATCGGGTGCGACAACTCCGCGCCACCAGCAGCAAGGTGGCGGATGACCTCGGTGACGGCCTCCGAGTAAGGCCGCGCCGCGGCAACGGCCTGCTGGGCCTTCACGATCCGCGACGACGCGATGAGTTCCATCGCCCGCGTGATCTTCTTGGTGGAGTTGACGGTACGGATCCTCCGCTTGAGGACCCGCTCCTGGCCTCCCGCCATCTACTGCTCCGAGCCGGCGGCGGGCTGCGCCGCAACTGCACCAGCGTCGGCCGAAGCCGTCGGCTGGAAGGTCTCCTTGAAACCGGCCACCGCGTTCTTGAGAGCGTCACCCTCGGGGAGAGTGCCCTTAGTGCGGATCTGGTCGAGGATCTCCGGGTGGCGGCTGCGCATGTACTCGAGCAGCCCAGCCTCGAAGCGGCGCACGTCGGCGACCTCGACGTCGTCGAGGAAGCCGGCGGTGCCGGAGTAGACCGAAACCGTCTGCTCCTCGACCGACATCGGCGAGTTCAGGTTCTGCTTGAGCAGCTCGACCAAGCGGTAGCCGCGGTCGAGGTAGGCCTGCGAGACCGGGTCGAGCTCTGAACCGAAGGTGGCGAACGCCTCGAGCTCACGGAACTGGGCCAGCTCGGTGCGCATCGAACCGGCAACCGACTTGTAGGCCTTGATCTGCGCGGCCGACACTCGGGACACCGACGTACCCACGTTGACGGCGGGACGCACGCCGGCGTTGAAGAGGTCGGACTCCAGGAAGATCTGGCCGTCGGTGATGGAGATGACGTTGGTGGGGATGTAGGCCGAAATGTCGCCGGCCTTGGTTTCGATGATCGGAAGCGCGGTCAGCGAGCCCCCGCCGAGGGAGTCGTTCAGCTTGGCGGAGCGCTCGAGCAGCCGGCTGTGCAGGTAGAAGACGTCGCCGGGGTAAGCCTCACGGCCCGGCGGGCGGCGCAGCAGCAGGGACAGCTGGCGGTACGCGTTGGCCTGCTTCGAAAGGTCGTCGTAAACGATCAGTGCGTGCTCGCCGTTCTCCATCCAGTGCTGGCCCATGGCGCAGCCGGCGTAGGGAGCGAGGTACTGGAACGGCGCGTCGTCCGACGCGGGAGCGGTGACGACCACCGTGTACTCCAGCGCGCCGTGCTCGGCCAGGGTGGCGACGGTCTGTGCGATCGTCGAGCCCTTCTGGCCGATGCCGACGTAGATGCACTTCATGCCCGTGCCGCGCTGGTTGAGGATCGTGTCGATCGCGACCTGCGTCTTGCCGGTCTTGCGGTCGCCGATGATCAGCTCGCGCTGACCCCGGCCGATCGGGGTCATGGAGTCGATGGCCTTGATGCCGGTCTGCATGGGCTCCTCGACCGGCGTGCGGCCGGTGATGCCAGGGGCCTGAACCTCCATGCGGCGGGTCTCTGTGGTCTGGAGCGGACCCTTGCCGTCGACCGGTTGACCCAGCGCGTTGACAACGCGGCCAAGCAGGCCGTCGCCGACCGGAACTTCGAGGATTCGACCTGAGGCCCGAACCGCCTGACCTTCGGCGATTTCACCGACGTCTCCGAGCACGACGCAACCGATCGACTCTTCGTCGAGGTTCAGGGCCAGGCCGACGATTCCGCTCTCGAACTCCAGCAGCTCGTTCACCGAGCAGCCCGGCAGGCCCGAAACGCGGGCGATGCCGTCGCCGACTTCGATGATGCGGCCGACCTGGGCCGCGGACGAGTCCGGCTTGAAATCGGCGAGCTGGGCGCGAAGCGCAGCAGTGATGTCGGCGGTGCTGATGGCGAGATCGGTCATGCGGACTCCTTAGAGAGCGGCTTTGAGCTGCGTGAGACGGTGACGGACAGAGCCGTCGATGACGGTGTCGCCGACACGAGCGACGAGCCCGCCGAGAACCGACGGGTCGACGATGACCTTGACGGACACCTGCTTACCGGTGGCCTTGCCGAGAGCTTCGGCGAGGCGGGTGCGCTGGTCGTCGTCGAGCGGCATGGCACTTCTGACTTCCGCGACCTCCTGGCCGCGCTGCGACGTCGAGCGCTCGACCAGCTTGTCGACGATGGCGGGGAGGTCCCGGGCACGTCCGCTGCCGACGATGAACGAGACCAGGGCCGTGGTCGTCGGGTGGGCCTTGTCGCCGAGGAGCTTCTCGACGACGGCCTGACGGCCGGCCGCCGGTACGCGCGCGTCCGTCAGGTTCGAACGAAGCTCGTCCGAAGACTCGAGGGTGCGGGCGACGGTGAAGAGCTCGCTCTCCACCGTCTCCAGCGAACCTTCGGCCTGAGCGACACCGAACATCGCGTCGGCGTACGCGTTGACGCGGGCGTCGTCGGTCATCGGTTCGAACCCACCTCGGTGATGAAGCTGTCGACGAGTGCCTTGTTGGACTCGGCGTCGAGGTTGCGTCCGACGACCTTCTCGGCGAGCTCGATGGCGAGGCTGGACACCTCGGCGCGGAGCTCGGACATGGCCCGGCCCTTCGCCGCGTCGATGTCCTCACGACTGCGCTGGCGCAGCTCGTTGACCTCGGCTTCGGCCCGCGTCATGAGGTCCTTGCGGAGCTGGTCCGCGGTCTGGCGGGCCTCCTCGATGATGCGGTTGGACTCGTTGCGGGCGTCCGAGAGCTGGCGGCGGTACTCGTCGAGCACCGTCTCGGCTTCGGTGCGGGCGCGGGTGGCCTCGTCGAGGTCGCCGCGGATCCGCTCGGCCCGAGCGTCCATGGATTTCATGATCGCCGGGTAGCCCCACTTCGCCATCAGGACGAAGAGGACCAGGAAGGACAGGCCTCCCCAGATGATCTCGTTGGGCTCGGGGAGGATCGGGTTCGGGGCTTCGACGCCCGCGTGACCCTCAGCCTCGCCGCCCTCCACCGCTTGGCTGTGGTCGTCGACCGAGCCCTCTTCCGCGGTGTTCTCGTGAGGGGTCACGAGGTCCTGTGTGGTGCTGGCCCCCTGCGAACGGGTCGCCCCGCCCGAGACCCGCTGGGCGGCCAAGAGGATGGTGCCGTCTGGCTTGATAGTCGCCAACATGTGACGTGCTCCTTCCGGGGCTTAGGCGAAGTTGATGAGGATGAAGACCACGAACCCGATGAGGGCGAGGGCTTCGGTGAAGGCGATTCCCAGGAACATGGTCGTGCGGACCATGCCTGCAGCCTCGGGCTGGCGTGCCATGGCGGTGATGGCGTTACCGACGACGAGGCCGATACCGATGCCGGGGCCGATGGCCGCGGCGCCGTAGCCGATACCTGCGCCGATCGCCGACAGACCGTCGACCAGCTCACCCGCCTGCGTGCCGACCTCGGTAGCCGCCTGAGCCAGGATCTGGACCAGAGCCAGGATCATGAGTGTGTCTCCTTTTTCTTTTCTTTAGTGATCGGCGTGCGACGCCAGGTTGATGTACACGGCCGTGAGAATCGTGAAGATGAAGGCCTGGAGCACGGCCACCAGGACTTCGAACATGGTCAGCGCCACCAGCGTCACGAACGTCACGGGGACGATCAGCGCCAGCGGAGTGGCTGACCACACCGCCGCCGTCAGGACCGCGAAGGTCACCAGAAGAAGGTGGCCGGCGAGCATGTTGGCGAAGAGTCGGACCGCCAGAGAGAACGGGCGGATGAGAAAGGTCGAGACGAACTCGATGAGCATCACCAGCGGCAGCAGTGCCTTCGGCACACCGGGGGGCAGAAGGCTCGACTTCAGGTAACCGCCGAGACCCTGCTTCTTGATGCCGATGACGTTGTAGAGCACCCAAACGAGCAGCGCCAAGGTCGCGGGGATGGCCATTCGGGCCGTGGCCGGCATCTGGATGCCCGGGATGATCTCGAAGATGTTGCAGAAGAAGATGAAGAGGAAGACCGACACGAGGAACGGCATCCACGACAGGCCCGAGGCGCCCATCGTCTGCATGACGACGTTCTCCCGCACGAACTCCACTACCGACTCGGCGATCGTCTGACCGCGGGTCGGCACGAGCTGCGCCTTGCGGGCGCCGAACCAGATCACGGCGAGTGAAAGCAGCATCGCCAGAATCGACAGGAGTGCGATCTTGTTGAAGGCCAGGTACTCGTTCCCCTTCAACGCGAAGTCGGGCCACTCGAGGAGGTGGCTGACCGGAGGGAACTCGAGGGCGAGAAGGGTGTTCAAGTCGTCTCCTGTAATTCAGTGCGGGGCGCGAGGGCGGGGTATGTGAACGAGAGGCTGACGCTGCGGGCTTCCCAGATCAGCAATCCCAGGTGGGATATGCCGAGGGTGAGGCCGAAGGACCAGACGTCGAGCCAGCCGGCGTTTCGAACTGCGAAGAAGGCGGCCAAAACCAGAGCCAGCCGGACCGGGTATCCCGCAAGCGTCGCGGCGCCAAGGGCCGCGGGCGAGATGCGAGCAAACGTGGTGGCCAGCAGCGCCGCCATGCCGAGATTGGCAAGGGCCACGGCCAGGCCGTAGGCGGCTGACACCGCGCCGTTGCCGCCCCGTATGAGGGCGAATCCGGCGATCCATATCGGAGCGACAAGCAGGCCGCGGCGGGCCATGTCGAGCGCGATTTGCGCTTCCGGAGCCATCGACTCCTTCGGCTTCCAGGTAAGGAGGTTCACGCCTTGTCGTCCTCTGCCCAATCGGGGTGCTGCGGAGCCCAGGGGCGGTTGGCCTCTTCGATCTCCATCCGGTGGCGGTAGCCGTAGTAGAGCTTCACGCCCGCTCCGACCGCACCGACCACGAAAAACACGGTGGTGAGGGCCGGAAAGATGCCGAGCCAGCGGTCCAGCCCGTAGCCGGCGGCCGCCACGATGAGCGGAGCCAGAGCGATTTCGAAGGCGGAGGACCAAGCCGTCCCGAAGGCGTTGTACAGGCCTCGGCGCTGGGCGCGGTGAGCTTCGAGAGCGCGGTCGCCGTCGCTGGACGGCTCCTGCATCCTCTGAGTCACAGCGCTTTCTACCACCTGGGTGAAATCCTTTTTTCTGTCCCCCGCAACCAAGGTTTTGGGGGTCCGAAACCTGCTTGTGAAAGTTTTAGCAAGCTCGGCCGCTGACGTCAACCCGGCACTGGCTTTACCGACCGGACGACGCTAGTGGGAGAACGGCGAGGTGACTGTTTCGATCCCCCGACCTGCGCCCGCGCTGCGGGGTGGGGTCCCCGCCGCACGCGAGGAGCCGAAGGCGGACGAGCCGACTAACGGCTCGCAGCTCGCCAGGGGGACTCGCCTGGCGGGCGCGGTGGCTGCTCGTCTTCATCCGGATCTGTGTGGCTCGGCTCGACGTCGGCGAGAAGGCGGAGCCCCTCCTCCCGAGCTTCGGTCGCGGCGACTGTCGCCGTCTCGGGGCTGGGCTGGCGGATGCCCGGGTGGAACAGGGTGTAGAGCGCGACACCCAGCGCGGCGGTGCCGAGTGGTATCAGATGGTTCCCGCCCTGGGCGAAGGTCGGGAACAAGACGAAGCTGGAGAGGATCGCGGTCCAGGCCCACAGGATCAGCACGGACCGTCGCTGTCCATGGCCCAACCGCATCAGCCGGTGATGCATGTGCTCGCGGTCCGCGACCGAAACCTTCGTCCTCCGCATCGTCCGACGGATGACGGCGAAGGCCGAGTCGACAATCGGAACCCCGAGGATGAAGAACGGGATGACGATCGGGGCGAAGAAGAAGAAGGTCTGACCACTGAATTGGTCGGCCGTCCTCCCCCCCACCACGAGTGTCGATGAAGCAAGCAGGAGTCCGAGGAAGAGCGCGCCGGCGTCTCCCATGATGATCCGCGCCGGGTGGAAGTTGTGGGGCAGGAACCCGATACACACCCCCACGGCGATCACCGCGATCAGTGGTCCGACGTTGTCGGGCGCGAGCAGGCCGTTGCTGGCCAGGCGGTCGGAGTAGACGAAGAACGCGCCGGCGGCGATGGCGACAATGCCCGCGGCGAGTCCGTCGAGTCCGTCGATCAGATTGATGGCGTTGGCGATGACGATCAGCCAGACGACCGTGGCTAGCGGCGCCAGGTCGGGCGACAGCACGACGAAGTCCGCGAACGGAACGCGGAAGAAGAACATGGTGACGCCGAGGAAGTAGAGGATCGTGCCCGCGATCACCATGCCGGCCAACTTCGCCGGCGCGGAGAATTCCCGGCGATCGTCCATCAGACCCACGAAGAACATTGCGGACGCAGCCAGGATGACCCCGAGAGGTTCCGACGAGCCTTCGAAGACCGGTTGGAACCGCGGCAGCTGCGAGGCCAGGCCGATGGCCACGAGGAATCCGACGTACATGGCCGCCCCACCCGCCGTCGGGAGACGGCGATCGTGGACACCGCGCTCGGTCGGCTCCACGACAAGGCCGGCCCGCACCGCGAGCCTCGTCACGAGGAACGTCGCCGCCCAAGTGATGACCGCGGCGGTCGCTCCGACCAGGAGATACGACTTCAAGAAATCACAAGCCTGGGTAGGGGTCGAAGTTGTGGCAGAGCTCGGCTACTTCGTTGCGTATTGCGGCGACCGCGTCGTCGTCCTTGCGGGCGCGCAGAGTGCGGGCGATCAACGAGGCGATGATCCGCATTTCGTCCGCTCGCATGCCGGTGGTCGTTGTCGCCGCCGTGCCGAGGCGCAGACCCGAGGTCGCGAACGCGGAGCGCGGGTCGTTGGGGATGGTGTTGCGGTTGAGGGTGATCCCGGCCCGATCGAGGACCTCCTGCGCGATCTTGCCGGTGATCTTGGCGTCGAACGGCTGGAGGTCGACGAGGATGAGGTGGTTGTCCGTCCCTCCGGAAACGAGGCGGAACCCCTCCCCCGCCAGTGCTTCAGCCAGCGTCCGCGCGTTGCTGACGACGGCCTCGGCGTAGTCCTTGAAAGCGGGCTCGGAGGCTTCGCGGAAGGCGATGGCCTTCGCCGCGATGACATGCTCCAGAGGTCCGCCCTGCAGCCCGGGGAAGACCGCGCTGTCAATGGCCTTGGCGTGCTCCTTCGTCGAGAGAATGCAGCCGCCGCGGGGCCCTCGAAGCGTCTTGTGGGTGGTGAACGTGACGATGTCGGAGTGCGGAACGGGGTCGGGATGAACGCCGCCGGCGATCAGCCCGGCGATGTGCGCCGCGTCGAACATGAACAGGGCGCCCACCTCGTCGCAGATCTCCCGGAACGACTTGGCCTCGATGAGCCGCGGGTACGCGGTCGCACCGGCGACGACCAGCTTGGGTCGGTGCTTCAGGGCGAGATCGCGAACCTCGTCGAGGTCGAGCCGCTCGTCGCTCGCGGTGAGGTGGTACGGAACGAAGTTGTAGAGCCGGCCCGAGATGTTGACGTCGCGCCCGTGGGTGAGGTGTCCACCGTGATCGAGGCTGAGACCGAGGACGGTGTCGCCTGGTTCGAGAAGCGCGAGGTAGGCGGCGACATTGGCGTTGGCGCCCGAGTGGGGCTGCACGTTGGCGTGTTCCGAACCGAACAGCGAGTTGCAACGGGAGATGGCGAGTGATTCCACCTCGTCGATCACGTAGTTCCCCCCGTAGTACCGCTTTCCCGGGTAACCCTCGGAGTACTTGTTGGTCAACACCGAGCCGGTGGCGCGGATCACGTCAGCCGACGTGAAGTTCTCCGACGCAATCAGCTGCAGCGTCGTCCGCTGACGCTCCAGCTCTCGGTCCAAAATCTCGAATACGGGATCCGTCACGCGGTTTCCTCTCGTTCAATTTCGGACAGTTGCTCGACGCGGCGCGTATGCCGCCCGCCTTCGAAATCGGTGGTCAGCCACACCGCGACGATCTCGTCCGCCAAGCCGGGGGCGACGATACGCCCCCCCATCGACAGGACGTTGGCGTCGTTGTGCGACCGCGACAGTCGAGCGGTGAACAGGTCGTTGCACAGAGCGGCCCGCACGCCGTGCACCTTGTTGGCCGCGATCTGTTCGCCCTGCCCACTGCCCCCCAGAACGATGCCGCGGTCGGCATCTCCCCTCGCCACGGCGCGCCCGACGGCGGCACAGATCGGCGGATAATCGACCGATTCCTCGGAGTGGGTGCCCAGATCGTCGACCTCGTGACCCATCTCCTTCAATGTCGCAACCAGATGCGTCTTGAGCTCGTACCCGGCGTGATCCGCGCCGATGGTGATCTTCATGGCCACGCCAGTTTCACCAGGCGGTCGATCAGCCCTTCGATCTCGGCACAGGTGCGCTCGTAGTCGCCGCGCTCCATTCCGTAAGGGTCGGCGACGTCGTCGTCGGCCGAAGTTCCGAGCAGGTCCGATCGGTCTCTCCCCGCGGCGGCTTTGTCGAGCCACTCGTCCAGGGATTGCCCGGGCGCCCGGGGCCCGGCGGCCTCGCCGCGTCGCACCAGTTCCTTGAGGGTGAAGGTCCGGTCGAAGGTCGACGGGTTGAGTACTGCGGCCTCGCGGAGGTGTTCGCGGGTCATGGCGACCACCAGGTCGGCGGACTCGAGAGTCCCGCTGTCCATTACCCGGCTGCGGTGTGAGCTGTGGTCGATGCCGCGGTCTGCGAGCACCGAGACCGCGTGTGGGGAAGCCGGCTTGCCGTGCAGGACCAGGCCGGCGGAGCTCACGACTGCGTCCACCCCCCGCGTACGGAGGCGCTCCGCGAGTATCGCCTCGCCCATGGGCGAACGACAGAAGTTGCCCGTGCAGAGGACGACGACGTGGACGGGAGCCTCGATGGTCCGAGTGTAGGAAGCCCTAGGCGGGCCCCGGGGCCCTCCCCGGCCGGGCTCGGGCAAAGTGGGGCCGTGGGAGCCGTAGATCCGAAGACGCCGGTGATCGTGGGAGTGGGACAGGTCAGCCGGCGCCCCGCGGGGCCCGAGGAGCTCAACGATCCTGTTTCCCTGATGGCCGAGGCAGCTCGTTCCGCAGCGGCCGACGCCGGGCCGGCGGGGCTGATCCAGCAGGTCGACTCCGTGCGGGCGGTCGAGTCGCTGGGCTGGAGATCGGATAACCCGCCCGGTGCTGTGGCGGCCGCTCTGGGAGTCGAGCCGAGAGACATGGTTGCCACCGCTACCGGCGGCAACGGTCCCCTGTCGCTGCTGCACGACACCGCCGCAGCCATCGCGAAGGGCGACCTCGACATGGCGCTGCTCGTCGGGGCGGAAGCGTTGTACTCCCGCCGGGTAGCCAGAGCCGCTGGTGAGCGCGCTCCCGAACCCTCCACTCCCCCCGGCGCGCCGCGGATACTGGGCAGCGCTGCCTCGGGCGTCCACGACGCCGAACTCGAGGTCGGGCTGGCTCTTCCCGCGCACGTGTACCCGCTCTTCACGAACGCGCTCGCCGGCAGCGGCGGCGGCGTGGACGCGCAACGCGCGCGCGAGGCCGCCCTCTACGCCCGTTTCTCCGAAGTCGCGGCGTCGAACCCATACGCATGGTCGCCGCAGCAGGTTTCGGCAGAAGACATCGCGCGCGCTGACGCCGATAACCGCATGATCGCCTTCCCGTACACCAAGCGGTGCTGCGCCAACATCCAGGTCGATCAGAGCGCAGCCGTAATTGTGATGTCCGCCGGCGCGGCGGAAGCGGCAGGCGTTTCGCGCGACCGATGGATCTTTCCCTGGGCGGGCGCGGAAGCCCACGACCATTGGTTCATCTCCGAGCGCGACAGCCTCGACGCTTCCCCTGCGGTGCAGCACTGCTGGAGCGCGCTACGCGGGCTCACCGGTGTCGGCGCCGATGACATCGCGCACATCGACCTCTACTCCTGCTTCCCGTCAGCCGTGCTGATTGCGGCCGAGGCGATCGGCCTGGACACCGAAGACTCCGGCCGGCCTCTGACTTTGACGGGCGGACTTTCCTTCGCCGGCGGCCCTGGCAACAACTACTCCATGCACTCACTCGCCACTGCCGCGACAAGGCTGCGCGTCGCGCCGGGTCTTGCGCTCGTCACCGGCGTGGGCTGGTTCCTGACGAAGCACGCACTCTCCCTCATCGGGTCTCAACCTCCGCCAGACGGCTTCCGGTTCGCGTCCGCTCAGAGTGAGGTCGACGCATTACCCAAACGGGTCGTTCTGCGCCGTCGGCCGAAAGGGGTCCCGACTCCGGTTGAAACTTTCACTGTCATTTACGACCGCGACGGAGAGCCGGAAAAGGCCATATTCAGCGGCCTCGACAGCGAGGGGGCGCGGAGTTGGTCCCAGTCGGCGGACAGGGCGCTCATCTCCATCCTTCTGTCAGAGCAGCAGGTCACTCTCCCCTAGCGCACCTTCGCGGAGCACCACAGGGATATCCCCCGTCAGGTCGACCACCGTCGAAGGCCGGCCCGCGCATTCACCCCCATCCAGCACCAGCGTGACGGGCGCGCCGGCCATCTCCTCGGCCACGCCCGCGGCCTGGGTCGGGCTGGGATTGCCGTGCAGGTTCGCGCTCGTCGTGGCGAGCGGACCGGCGGACGAACAGAGCTCGCGGACCAGCGCATGGTCCGGCCAGCGAAGCCCGATCGTGTGGGGGTTTCCCCCGAGATCCCAGTCGAGCCCGGCCCGCCGCCGGACGACCAGGGTTAGCGGACCCGGCCAATGCCGCTCGACCAGCGGCCGCGGCAGCGGCGCGTCGCAAAGAGCCTGCGCCTGGTCGAGGTCGGCGACGAGAACCGCCACGGGGACCGACGCCGGCCGGCCCTTCGCCACGAAGAGTCGGTCGACGGCTCCAGCGATCCCGGGCACAACGGCCAGGCCGTAGACCGTGTCGGTCGGCGTGCCGATGACTTCGCCGCGGCCGAGGATTTGCAAGGCGCGCGTTACGCCCTCGGCGTCGGCGGCGACAAGCGGAGGCCGGGCCGCCGGCGTGTCCGAGCTCAGCGAACTTGCCGGCAGCCGAGCAGCGTGTTCGCCCCGAGCCCGACATTGATGCCGTAGGCGCACAGCTGGCGGGCCCCCGGCGGGACCTCGACGAGCGCCTCCCACCCGCGGTACGCGCCGAGCCCGGGATTGGCGGCCTCCACGTCGGGACGGAGCCCGGCAGCGCGGATGGAGCCGACGCCGCGTCCGTCGACATACAAGTGGATGTCGATTGGAGCGTGTCCATCCAGATCCGCACCCCACCCGCGAACGCGTGCCGCGGTCGGACCCACCCATGAGAAGTCGTCGAGCGCACCCACGGGGTTCGCACCGACCGCCAGCGACTGCCCCATCACGGCGCCGATGTGAAGCGACCGGGCGCCCCCGGCCTGATACCCCAGGCGATCGGATGACCACGCGTGAAAGGCAAGTCGCAGCCGTCCACTGCGGTCGTGAAAGGCCGACGCTCCGCCCGGCCCGGCAATCCCGGGGCGGGAGCTGAGAATCGGGTGGTCGAAGAGGCGTTCGCACGGTCCCGCGGGTGAGTGACAGCGCGCCACGCCGACCTTGTAGGTCTCGTTCTGCCAGACCCCCGCGGAATAGAAGAGGAGCAGCCGTCCGTCATGCGCCACCATCGACGGGTTCTCGATGAGGGGACGCTCCCAGTTCCGGCTGCGCTCCAGCAGCGGGTGGGGCTCGCCGATGAAGTCTGTGCCGTCGGCGTCCAGCTGACGCGACCAGAGCGCGGCCTCTGTCGCATCGTCGAGACCCTCGGTCTTCCAGAGCAGCCAGTGCCGACCCTCGTCGTCGTTGAAGACTTCGGGATCGATGGCACCGCCCCGCCGATCATCGCAAACCAGCGGGATAGCAGACCGATCGATGAACGGCCCATCCGGGCTGACTGACGTCGCTACCGAAATGCAGCGCAGCCGGGTGACGGCGTGAGGGATGGCGTAATACAGGCGCCACTGACCGGGCGACGGCGATGAGATGGACGGCGCCCACGCGCTCGCCGGACGCGCCCACGCCGCGACCCGAGCCAGGGCCTCGACGGGCTGCGACCAATCGCGCAAGTCGGTGGACTTACGCAGCGGGATCTTGATCGGCGAGCCCGCCGGCGACGTGCCCACCGCGATGTACCCACCGTCGACCGGCAGCACGAACGGATCAGGAAAGTCGGTGACGCCCTCGGCACCCGCATGAGGAACCAGCCCCGCCGCAAAAGCCGCGAGCAGCACCACGAGTGCGCCGATGCCGCGTCGGCGAAGGGCTCCGGGCCCCCGCCGGGTGGTAACTACCGCCGATCCCCCCACGGTCCAATCATCGCACGGAGGATGGTTGGTGCCCTTGCTTCGCAGTGACCACCCTCGCGCGCCCCGTCAGGTCGGGATGCGATGCGGGATCGACAAGGCCATGAGCGCTGCACAGTCGAGCCACTTGTTCGGTCTGGTGCGGTGCGCACTCGAGAGCGAGTACGCCTCCGGCCGCGAGCCATGCGGACGCGCCGGCGATGACCGTCGCCAAACACTCGAGCCCGGTGGGGCCCGAGACCAAGGCCGACCGAGGCTCCCACTCGCGGACGACCGCGTCGAGCTGTGCGTATTCCAGCTCGCTCACGTACGGCGGGTTGGAGACGATCAGATCGACGTCGCCCATGAGCTCTGTGGGGAGTGCGCCATACCAATCGCCGTGCAGAAACCTGACCCGGCCGGAGACGTCGTTGCACCGCGCCAGTTCGAGCGCATCGGGCGAGATGTCGACAGCCCACACTTCAGCGGCCGGACATTCCGACGCAACCGAGAGGGCGATGGCGCCGGTGCCCGTGCCGAGGTCGACCACCTGGCGGGGGGCCGGGCAGAACGACAACGCGACCTCCACCAGTACTTCGGTTTCAGGCCTTGGAATCAGAGCTCGGGGGTCGACGGCGAGGTCCAGGCTCCGGAAGCCCCAGCGGCCCAGGACGTACTGCAACGGCTCCCCCGCCTCCCACCGGGCGCGGAGTTCCGCCTCCCGCGCCGGATCTCCCTCCGCGGCATCGGCTATCCAGCGCTCCTGCGGAGAGGTCACCCGCCTTCGGCGAGTTGTCGGGTGCGCTCGTCGGCCATCAGCGCGTCGTGCAGATCGTCGAGGTCGCCGAGGAGAACCTTGTCGAGCTTGTGCAGAGTGAGGCCGATGCGGTGGTCGGTGACGCGGTTGTCCTTGTAGTTGTAAGTGCGGATCTTCTCGGACCGGCCCCCGCTGCCCGCCTGGCTCCGCTTCTGCGCGGACATCTCCGCGCTGACGCGGTCCTGTTCTTCCTTGAGTAGTCGAGCGCGAAGGACCTGCATGGCGCGGGCCCGGTTCTGAATCTGACTCTTCTCGTCCTGCATGGAAACGACGATCCCGGTGGGCAGGTGGGTGATACGCACGGCCGAGTCGGTGGTGTTCACCGACTGTCCGCCCGGACCGCTCGAGCGATAGACGTCCACGCGCAGGTCGTTGGCGTCGATCTGCACGTCGACCTCGTCCGCCTCGGGCAACACGGTGACCGTCGCCGCGGAGGTGTGGATACGGCCCTGCGACTCGGTGACGGGAACCCGCTGCACGCGGTGGGTGCCGCCCTCGTGCTTGAGCCGGGACCAAACGCCGTCACCGCTCACCTTGAAGGTCAAGTCGTCGATTCCGCCCCGTTCGGAGTGACTGACCGAAAGGATCTCGAGCTTCCACTTCTTGTCGGCGATGTACCGGGTGTACATGTCGAAGAGGTCCTTGGCGAAGAGATTCGCTTCCTCGCCGCCTTCGGTGCCGCGGATCTCGACGATGACATCGCGTTCGTCGTTGGGGTCGCTCGGTAGAAGCAGCACCTGGAGCGCCGCGTCGGTCTGCTCGATGCGCTCCTGCGCGCTCTGCATCTCGGCGCGCATTTCGTCGCGCTCGGCGCCGTCCGCGTGCTCGAGCATCTGGCGCGCCGCCTCGAGGTCCTGCTCCGCGGCGCGCAGCTCACGGACCGCCTTGACGATGGGTTCGAGCTGGCTATGCCGGCGCCCGACCGTGCGAAGTTGGTCGTGGTCCGCCAGCACCTCCGGCGTGGAGAGCTGGCGGACGACGTCCTCGAACTCCGCCTCGAGCTCGTCGAGCCTGTCTTTCACCCGACG
>DATLBX010000042.1:0-11609 GCA_035526705.1 Acidimicrobiales bacterium
AGTGGGGCCGCTCACCATCTGGCAAGGCTCGGACGACCGCATGGTTCCGTTCGCGCACGGCCAGTGGCTCGCGAAAGCGATTCCCTCGGCCCGCGCCAACCTCCTCCCAGGCGAAGGCCACCTATCGCTCGCCGTCGCCAAACTCGGCGAAATTCTCGACGACCTGATCGCGTAGGACTAGCGGCCGCTGGCCGGTGGGCTCGACTTGAGGTGCGACGGCAACTCTAGGAACGGCTCGACCATGAATAGCACCCCGAACCGCGGCGCCTCCGGGTCGCCCTCGCCTTCGACGTGGCCCGCATCGCCGAAGCTACCCATGCACTCCTCAATCAGGGCATGGACGGCGTGAATCATCTCGATCATTCGCTCGCGCGGCACGCGGCGGAAGCGCTGAAATCCGGCTGCTGTTGCCTCGGGGGGATAACCCCGCTCGATGATGAGGTCGAGAGCCTCATCGAAGGGAGCGAACATCTCCTGCTGGGCACCTATCCGCCAGCCGTCTTGGTTGTATCCCTCTTGCTCTGTGACCGAGTCAGCGAGTTGGAAGGCCCCGTCCTGGTAGGCGGTTTGGTACACCCGCTCCGGGCTGTTGCCGTCAGTCCGACGCTCCTCAGCGACCTTGATCCAGCCATGTCGTTCCAAGAGCTTTAGGTGGTAATAGAGCCGCGCGGGCCGGAGTCCGAGGATCTCGCCCAGGTCTTTGACGGTCTTAGGAGTTACGAGCTGTCGATAGATCCTCCACCGCAGCGGATCGTTGATCGCATCGACAGCGATCGGGTCGCTCACGACGGCGATCTCGTCGGGGTTTGGGACGATGGTGGGAACGTCTTCAGCAGAAGTCATTGCCGCAGTCTTTATTCGGCGGGTCAGAGCTACAACCGATTCGAATTCGAAGGAGTCGTTTCACCGAGCTCTGGACCCAGCGGGGTGGTCGTTGGTAGCGTGATGGTATGCGCACTACCATTGATCGGGCAGGACGATTGGTAATTCCAAAAGCCCTCCGCGACGAGGTCGGACTCACTGCCGGGGAAGTGGACGTGACTGCCGATGGCAATGGCCTTCGCGTAGAGCCGGTCGCTGGTGAAGCCATTGCCAAGAAGGGGGGCCGGCTGGTCATTGCCAAGTCCGGCGTTCCCATCAGCGATGCCGATGTCCGGGCTCTGCGCGATGCCGGTCAGAGATAAGTCCGCGCCCGACCTCCTCGTCGATACAAGCGTGGCGGTCGCGCTGCTGGTGGCCGACCACGAACATCACGAGGCTCTCCACACTGAGCTCGGTGGCCGCCGCTTGGGTCTGTCGGGCCACGCCGCCTTCGAGACGTTTTCGGTGTTGACCCGCCTGCCGCCGCCAGCGCGGCGCACACCTCAGGTCGTGGCGCGAGTGATATCCGAGAACTTCCCTCACAGCGTCTTCCTGTCCGCAAAGGGCGCTGAGCGCCTGTTCGGGAAGCTTGTAGACGCGCAGATCGCAGGGGGGTCTGTTTACGACGCGCTGGTTGGCGCAGCCGCGGCTGAACACGGCCTCGTCTTGGCAACTCGCGACCGCCGGGCGGCCGAGACCTACCGCGCCCTGGGCCTCGAAGTCGAGATGCTCGGCCAGTCCTAGGCGGCCAGTCGCCCGTTCGGCCCATCAGCCGACGTTGCGGGTGTGACCTTCCCAATACGGCGCTCGCATTCTGAACTTTTGAAGCTTGCCCGTAGCGGTCCGCTCCAAGGCGGCGCGGAACTCCACTGATGTGGGGCACTTGAAATGCGCCATGCGTTCCCTGCAGAACTCGATCAGCTCGCGCTCGTCGCTGTCGGTCCCTTCGCGCAGCACCACGAGTGCCTTCACGGTCTCGCCCCACTTCTCGTCGGGCACGCCGATCACGCAAGCCTCGGACACCGCCGGGTGTTGGTAGAGCGCATCCTCCACCTCGATCGACGAGACGTTCTCGCCTCCGCTGATGATCACGTCCTTCTTGCGGTCAGCGATCACGACGTAGGCATCCTCGAAGTCGCCGCCGTCTCCGGTGTGGAACCAGCCCTCGACGACGGCCTTCGAAGTCTCCTCCGGCTGCTCCCAGTAACCGGCAAAGACATGGTTGGAGCGCGCCAGGATCTCGCCCTGATCGTCGATGTCGACGCGCACACCTACGGCGGGCACGCCGGCGCGGGATAGCCGCCCCGCGCGATCCGACGGCTCGAGTCCGTCCCACTCCGCCGGCGCGCGGTTGATGGTGAGGAGGGGCGAGGTCTCCGTCAGGCCGTAGATCTGGATGAACTCCCAACCCAGCTCGACTTCGAGTCGCTCGATGGTCTTGGATGGCGGCGGCGCGCCCGCGACAACCATGCGCACCCGCGCCCTCCCGGGAACATCCTCACCGCGCTCCCTTCGCGCCTGTGCCGCATCGAGGATCATCGCCACCACGGCCGGTGCCCCGCAAAGCAGGGTCACCCCCTCCCGTTCGACGCGTCGCAGGATCTCCTCACCATCGGTTTTCCTGAGAACAACCTGCTTGGCCCCCATTGCCGTCGCCGCATATGGGAGCCCCCACCCGTTGCAGTGGAACATCGGCAGCGTGTGCAGATAGGTGTCGCGGTCACTCAGGCCGATGTGCCACCCGAAGCTCAACGCGTTGAGATAGCAGTTGCGGTGGGTGAGCTGTACCCCCTTGGGCCGCGCGGTCGTCCCCGACGTGTAGTTGATGCTCGCCGCGGCTCGCTCGTCCGGTTCCCAGTCGCGTGGCGTGGTCCCTGCGCGGTCGAACAGCTCGGCGTCCGACGTTCCGTCGAGCACGACGCGGTGCTTCGCCTCCACGCCGGCCAGTTGGTCGTCCAGCTCGGCGTCGACGAGCAGCGCCGACGCGCCGGAGTGTTGGACGATGTAGTCGACCTCCTCGGCGTTGAGCCTGAAGTTCACCGGCACCAACACGCGCCCGTACCCGCTGACGCCGAAGAATGAAATGAGGAACTTGGCCGCGTTCGGGCTCACTATGGCGACGCGAGCCCCGTGATCGAGGCCCATGTTGTCCAAGGCGGCGGCCATTCCGGCGGCCCGCGCCCGGAGATCCCCGTAGGTGACCGCCCCGAGGCCGCCGGTGACACCTGGCTCGTCGACCACGGCCACGCGATCCGGGTAGACGAACGCCGCCCGATCGAGGAACTCGCCGACGCTCAGCTGCACTTCCATCCTGGCCTCCGTCGCTCCTGATCTGAAGCTGCCTCGGCCACGGTAATGCGGAGGCGTTCTGAAGGCCCAGCCGATTCAGGACAGGGCCCAAACCCCCTTCCGGACTTGACGTGAAATTCGCCACGCCTCCGCCTCGTGCGTGCCTGGATGGGACATACTCCCTGCGTGACCCGCCGGCTGGACGGGTACCGGAGCTCGGCGGCGGGCGTCCTCCTGTATCTCGTCGTGATCGCAGCTGTATCGCCGTTCCTGCTGCCCGCGCCGCCGGCCCGGGCTGCTTTCCGCGAGGTCGGAATCGTCGACGACGAGTTCGAGCCGCCCGAGATAATCGTTCAGCGGGGCGACACCGTGGTCTGGATCCACCGGGGCGCCCGGCCTCACGGGGTGCGGGCCACCGATGGCTCGTTCGAGTCCAGTCCCGGCTGCTCCTTCCAGAACGGTGGCGCGTGCATGCGCAACGGCAGCCGTTACAGCCGGACCTTCGATCAGGCGGGAACCTTCAGCTATTACTGCCCGGTCCACGGCAGCGCCAACGGCGTCGGGATGGCCGGCCAGGTGACCGTCGCCTCAGGCGACGGCGGCGGGACAACCACCACCACCGTGCCACCACCACCACCGACCACCACTACCCGCCCGAGCGGTAGCACGACCATGAGGCCCTCCACCACCAGGCCCGCTCCGACGCAGCCACCCGGATCACCCACGACTACTACCGCGGGTTCCTCCACGCCGCCGCCTTCCCAGGGGACGGAAACGACGGATCTTTCCGTGCCCGTCGGCGACCAGGGCACCACCACGTCTCTAGTGGCCGGCGTGCCTATCAATGGAGACACCGACGGCGACGACGGCGGTTCGAACCTGCTCATCGGACTCGCCGCCGCAGTCATTCTCGCCGCGGCGGTAAGCGCCACGGCCTGGTACTACCGACCAGGAGTCCGCCCGCCGGGCGGACCACCTCCACCCGTCGGCCCGGCCTAGCTCCGCTGCGGGAGCGCCGCCCGCCGCTCTAGGTTTCTCGGGTGCCCCTGCGACCGCGTCCGGAGGTCGATGCCCTTCCGGCGTACGTGCCGGGTCGCTCGGCGCAAGCCGCGATCGACGAACACCGGCTGCAGAGCGCCATCAAGCTCGCCTCGAACGAGTCCAGCTTCGGCCCACTCCCGTCAGCCGCCAAAGCCATCGAGGACGTGCTCGGCACGCTCAATCGCTATCCCGATAACGGCGCCGTTGCGCTCCGCGTCGAGTTGGCCGACTACGTCGGACGCGATACGGATCGCATCGCCGTGGGGTGCGGCTCGGTGGGTCTGATCCAGCAGCTGTGCCTTGCCTACGCGGGCCCGGGCGACGAGATCGTCTTCGGCGACCCTTCCTTCGAGGCCTACCCCGTCTTTACCCAGCTGTCCGGCGCGACGGCGGTGCGCGTTCCGCTTCGGCGTCAGACGATCGACGCTGCCGCCATCGCCGCGGCGATCACACCAGCCACGCGCCTGGTGCTTGTGGCCACGCCGAACAATCCGACGGGTACCGCGCTGCGCACTGGCGAACTGGTCCAGATCGTCGACGCGGCGCCTGACTCCTGCCTGGTCGTCGTGGACGCGGCGTACCAGGAGTTCGTATCCGGGTACGACGTACCCGACCCGATCCAGCTCTTCTCCGACCGTCCGAACGTCGCCGTACTGCGAACCTTCTCGAAGGCCTATGGGCTGGCGGCGCTGCGCATCGGTTGGATGTGCGCGCCGCGCGAGGTGGTCGCGACCGTCAACAAGGTCCACCTTCCCTTCGCGGAGAACAGCCTCGGTCAGGCCGCCGCGCTGACTTCGATCCGGAGCCACCACGAGATGCTCGAGCGGGTCGCGTGGGTCACCGCGGAGCGCCGGCGTGTCACCAAAGCGGTTCGTGAAGCGGGCTACATGATCCCCAGCCCGCAGGGCAACTTCGTCTGGCTGCCCGCGGGCAGCCGGGCGCGAGAGCTGGCGGTCGCGCTCGAAAAGAGCGGCATCGTCACTCGACCTTTCGAGGGGCTGGGCGTGCGGGTAACGATCGGTAGCCCGGAGGAGAACGACGCATTCCTGGAGGCCTTCGCATCCGTTGCCGAGTCCGAGGACGTCGCCGCGCATTGGCAATCGCCGACCGGTGCAGCTGCGGCGGAAGTGAACCAGTGGCTCCGGCGGCTGAACAGCGCGGAGGCGCGGCTGGTGGAGCACGGCGCAACGCTCCACGACGGCCTGACCGAACCCGACCCGGGCGGCGACGAGAAGTGGGAGTCGGCCCAGGTTTGGGGACACCTCGGTGAGTTCGGTGCCTACTGGCTCGTGGAGCTCGACCGCGTGCTGGACGGCGAACCCGACCAGCCCTTCGGCCGCACGAAGGCCGACGAAGCCCGCCGGACGGCGATCGCGGCTGGGTCGAGCCGGTCAGTCGAGGAGCACCTCGACTCGGCCCGCCGCGCCATCGACCGGCTGCGGAGTCGCCTCACCGAGCTGACGACGGATGACTGGGCGAAGGCCGGCACGCACTCGACGCTCGGGCGCATGACGATCGCCGACCAGCTCCAGCACTTTCTCGTCGGTCACTACGAGGAGCACCTCGATCAGCTCGACGGACTCGCGTCATGAGCGAGCAAGTCGGCTTCGGGATCGACCACCTGCCCTACGGCGTGGTGCGGCCGCGGGGTGACGGAGAGGCGCGCTGCGTCGCTCGACTGGGAAACGAGGCCATCGACCTCGGCGCGCTCGATCTATCCGTTGACCCGGCGACATTTGGCGGGGGGACCCTCAACCGATTCTGCGCCGCCGGCCCCGACGCGTGGGAGTCGGTCCGCGAAGAGCTCCAACGGCGCATCGAGGACGACGAGGAACTGCCCAAGCTGAGCCTCGGCGACGTCGACCTTGTCCTGCCCGTCGCAGTCGGCGACTACGTCGACTTCTACTCGTCGATCCATCACGCCACCAACCTGGGTCGGTTGTTCCGCCCCGACGCGGAGCCGCTCCTGCCCAACTGGCGGCACCTGCCGATCGGGTACCACGGTCGCTCCGGCACGGTTGCGGTCAGCGGCACCCCTGTCCGGCGCCCTTCCGGACTGGTGAAGGACGGCGAATCCGTTGTCCACCGCCCCAGCGCCACTCTGGACATCGAGCTCGAGGTCGGATTCGTCGTCGGCCACGAGATCCCCCTTGGTGCCTGCCCCCGGCCCGACGACGCGGCTCGCCACGTTTTCGGTGTCGCGCTCGTCAACGACTGGTCGGCCCGCGACATCCAGGCCTTCGAGTACCAGCCGCTGGGGCCGTTCCTGGGCAAGTCGTTTCTGACGACGATGTCGGGCTGGATCACTCCGATGGCCGCGCTCGAGCCGTTCCTCATCGGCGCCCCACCGCAGGAGCCCGAGCCCGCCGAGCACCTACGCGCCAGCCAGCCGTGGGGCCTCGACCTCGACCTGTCGGTCGAGTTGAACGGAACGACGGTGAGCCGCACCAACTTCGCTGACCTTTACTGGACCTTCGCCCAGCAGCTTTCCCACATGACGTCGAACGGCGCTTCCGCCCGTCCCGGCGACCTCTACGCCTCCGGCACGGTCTCGGGCGACCAGCCCGGAACGTACGGCAGCTTCATCGAGCTCAGCTGGCGGGGCCGCGATCCGATCGAGCTGGACGACGGCTCGAAGCGGACATTTTTGGAGGACGGCGACACTGTCGTCCTGCGGGGTTCGGCAGGCCTGCCCGCGACCTTTGCGGCGGGGGACCGGAGCCCTTCGCCGTCGCGCCCGGCCTTGGAGCTGGGAACAGCAGAAGGCACGATCCACCCCGCGTAAATACGAAGAATCGCCGGTGTATCGCCGGTAGGGTGGCTCCTCCCCCCGAACGCAAGGCGACGGGCAACGGAGCTTTTCGCCGGATTACAGGAGCTGTCTTGCTGAAGTACACGGCGCTACGACGCGTCTGGCCCTACGTGCGCCCCTACCGGCGCCAACTGATCACCATGCTGCTCGTCGCGCTGGCGAGCATTGCGGGGGAGATCGCCATCCCGGTGCTCATCCAGCAGGTGATCGACGGACCGATCACCGACGGCAACCGCGGTTGGCTCTGGGTTCTGACCGGCCTGGTGCTCGCGGTCGGAGCGTTCGAAGCGTTCCTCGCCTTCCTGCGCCGCTACATCCTCTCGGTCGCGGCTACCGACATCGAGACGAACCTCCGCAACGACATCTACAGGCACCTGCAGAAGCTGCACATCGGTTTCCACGATCAGTGGCAGACGGGCCAGCTCCTCGCCAGGGCCATCAGCGACACGCGCGTCATCCGCCGGTTCGTCGGTTTCGGTCTGATCTTCCTGATCGTCAACGCCTTCACCTTCATCGGCGTGACCATCCTCTTGATGCGTCTGCACGTACCGCTTGCGCTGTTCACCGCCATCTCGGCGATACCGATCGTCATGCTCTCGACCCGCTTCGAAAAGCGCTACCGCGCCATTTCGCGCCGCGTGCAGGACGAGCAGGGCGACCTCGCCACCTCGATCGAGGAGTCGGCCAGCGGCATCCGGGTCATCAAGGCTTTCGGGCGCCGCGATCTCATGGGCCAGCAGTTCCGCGGGCGCGCCAAGACGCTGTACGAGTCGAACATGACCGCAGTGACTTTGCGGGCGCGCTTCTGGACGCTGCTTGGCGGCGTTCCCAAGCTGACGCAGGCCGCGGTTCTCTTCGGTGGCGCCATCGCTGTGGCGCGGGGCAACCTCACCGTCGGTGGACTGACCGCGTTCTTCCTTCTGCTGAACATGCTCATCTGGCCCGTCGAGGCCCTCGGCTGGATCCTGGCCATCGCAGAAGAGGCCGAGACCGGCGCGCAGCGCATCTTCGAGGTGTTCGACACCGAGCCTGAGATTGCCGAGCGCAAGGGGGCGCGCAATCTCACGTCCGGCAAGGGCCAGGGGCGCATCCGCTTCGAAAGCGTGCGCTTCACCTATCCCGACACCAAGCAGGAGATCCTGCGCGGCGTCGACCTCGAGATCGAGCCCGGCGAGACGATGGCGATCGTCGGCGCCACCGGATCGGGCAAGACCACCCTGCTGTCGCTCGTGCCGCGCCTGTACGACCCGACCTCGGGGCGGGTGACGCTCGACGGTGTCGACGTCCGCGACCTCACACTCGACGCGCTTCGTCGCAACGTCGGCGTGGCCTTCGAGGACCCTCTTCTCTTCTCGGCCAGCGTCCGCGAGAACCTGCTCATGGGGCGGCCCGAAGCCACCGAGGAGGACCTTCACGTCGCGCTCGAGGTCGCGCAGGCCAGCTTCGTCGACCGCCTGCCCTGGGGCCTCGACACCCGAGTCGGCGAGCAAGGCCTCTCGCTCTCAGGCGGACAGCGCCAGCGGCTCGCGTTGGCTCGCGCCGTGCTCGCCCGTCCCCGCGTGATCGTGCTCGACGACCCGCTGTCGGCCCTCGACGTCCACACCGAGCACCTGGTGGAAGAGGCGCTGGAGACGGTGCTCGACGGTGTGACCGGCCTCCTGGTGGTGCACCGCCCATCGACTATTCGCTTGGCCGATCGTGTCGCGTTGCTCCAGGACGGCGTCATCACCCACGTGGGTCGCCACTCGGATCTCATGCGCGACGTGCCGGCCTACCGCCTCATCCTCAGCCAGGAGGTCGACGAAGAACAATCCGTCGAAGAAGAGACCGGGGCGGTGGCGTGAGCACGACCGAACCCACAATCGAACAGGACTCCCAGACCCAGGTCATCGTCGACGACACCGGGCCGGACTGGCGGGGGGTGGCGAGTGAGAGCGTCGAGGACGTCACCGCAGGCTTGGCCGCGTTCCTGCGGGGCCGCAGCCGCCGTCTGCTGAACAGCCTGCTGCGTCCTCACCGACGCGCCCTCATCACGCTGCTGCTGCTGATTGTCTTCAACGAGGGTCTGGCGCTGGCCGGCCCCTTCCTCATCAAGGTGGCAATCGACCGCGGCATCCCGCCGCTCGCTTCAGGCGGCTCGATGCGACCCCTGATCCTCATCTGCGGGCTGTATCTCGCGTCGATCGTCATCCTGCAGTTGGCGCGGCGCAGCTTCTTGCTGCTCAGCGGTCGGATGGGCCAGGACGTGCTCTACGACCTCCGGACGCGGCTGTTCGACCACTTCCAGCGTTTGAGCCTGGCCTTCCACGAGCGCTACACATCCGGCCGCGTCATCAGCCGGCTGACCTCCGACGTCGACGCGCTCGACGAGTTGCTGGCCACCGGCATGCAGGACCTGGTTACGGCCGTCTTCTCCATCGTTGCGGTGGGCGCGGTGATGATCTGGATGGACGGGCCGCTGGGTCTGCTCGCCCTTTGCGTGTTTCCGCTCGTGATTGCCCTGACCATCTGGTTCCGCGGCCGCTCGGCCGAGGCTTACCGGGCCCAGCGCGAAGCAGTTGCCCTGACGATCGTGCAGTTCGTCGAGACCTTCGGCGGTATCCGCGCCGTCCAAGCCTTTCGCCGGGAGCAGCGCAACCAGGAGATCTTCGAGGACGTCAACGGTCAGCTGCGCGACGCGACCATCTGGTCCTCGAAGTTGGGCGCGATCTACGGGCCGGGGGTGCGCGCCCTAGGACACCTGGCCGCAGCCGCGGTCCTCGTCTACGGGGGCACGCGCGTGCTCGACGGGAAAATGACCCTTGGAGTGCTCGCCGCATTCCTGCTCTACGTGCGCCGCTTCTTCCAGCCGATGCAGGAGTTGGCGCAGTTCTACAACGTGTTCCAGTCTGCGGCGGCTGCTCTCGAGAAGCTGTCGGGCGTCCTCGAAGAGAAGCCGTCGGTCCCCGAGCCGGAGAACCCGGCCGAGCTGCCGCCGGCGCGAGGGCACGTCCGCTTCGAGAACGTCACGTTCTCCTACCGGACCAACACCCCCAAGATCCTCGACGAGTTCAACCTCGACATCCCCGCGGGCCAAACGGTGGCGCTGGTGGGGGAGACGGGCGCGGGCAAGACGACTGTTGCCCGGCTGGTGTCGCGCGTCTACGACCCCAGCGTCGGTCGCGTCACGCTCGACGACGTCGACCTACGCGAGCTCACCGACGCCCGGCTGCGCCGCGCTATCGCCATGGTGACGCAGGAGGGATATCTGTTCTCCGGTTCCGTCGCCGACAACATCGGCTTCGGCCGACCGGACGCATCCCGCGCCGAGATCGAGGACGCGGCCAAGGCCATTGGGGCCCACGAGTTCCTGTCACGCCTTCCCGAGGGATACGACACCGACGTCAAGAAGCGCGGCGGCCGGCTCTCGGCGGGTCAGCGCCAGCTCGTGGCGTTCGCCCGTGCCTTCCTGGCCGACCCGGCGGTCTTGATCCTCGACGAGGCCACGTCGTCGCTCGACATCCCGAGCGAGCGCCTCATCCAGCGCGCTCTAAAGACGCTGCTGGCCGACCGGACGGCGCTGATCATCGCCCATCGCCTATCGACGGTGGAGATCGCAGACCGGGTGCTGGTCATCGCCGACGGCCGCCTCATCGAGGACGGCACTCCCGACGACCTGATGTCCGGCACCGGCCAGTACGCCGACCTCCACCGCGAGTGGCTGGAGTCCCTCGCCTAGGGGACGACGCTCTCCGGGGGGCCCGGGGGAGCGGCTTCGGGAGGTGGCGGGGGAATTGCCGCCGCCGCCTTTTCCCATTCCGCGCTGGTCACGCGGTGCACTTGGGCCAACAGCGCCCTCAGGCCTTCTTCGCTGAGGCCGGCGCCGCCGAAGGAGACGAACACGCCATTGTCGGTCCACTCTGCTCCGACACTCGGCGCGATCCCTTCCTCGGGACGACCTGGATGCTGGCGCAGCGTCGCCTCGACGCCGTCGACTGTCACTTTCCCGATCTCGGGACTGGCGGCGGAGAGCTGAGAGAACAGGCCGCCCGCTCGATCTGCGACGAGCCGCACCGTCTGATGCGTGTCGGAGTACTCGATCATCCAGAGGCTCCCGGTTGTGTTGCTGATCTCCTCAGGCGTCGGCCCGCCGCCGACGGGTACGTACCCCGGCGCCTGGAGCAGCCACCACGACTCCCCGCCGCCCTCGCCCGCCGCGCTGGGTGGACCGGCCGGGTGGTCCACCGGCTTCCGGTCTCCGCACGCGCCGAGAGCAACAGTAAGTAGAAGGGCGAGCGCGATCCGGATCCGTGACGTGCCGCCGAGTCTGGCACCCGCGCCTTCATCCGGGTTGCGGCTAGTGGCTGGTCAGTCGTCCGGAACGGCGCGGCGAGAGTTCTTGATGGAGGAGCGGCGGGCTTTGGACTGGAGCCGCCGCTCTTTGGATGCCCGGGTCGGCCGGGTCGCTTGGCGCGGCGTTTCTATTTTCAGGGCCTGCGCTACCCGCTCCTTGAAGCGCTCCAGAGCGATGTCACGGTTGCGGGTCTGCGAGCGCTCGTCGGCTGCGACCACACGCACCACGGGGCCGAGCTTGTCGAGCAGCCGGGCACGCTGCCGCGGACCCAGC